>JAEWJD010000266.1 GCA_023386765.1 Pseudomonadota bacterium
TCAGCCTGAGTTGCGCAGGCCGGCAGCGATGCCGTTGATGGTCAGGTGGATGGCGCGCGGCACGCGCGGGTCCGGCGTGGCGTCGGGGCGGCGCTGGGCGGCGCGGTGGCGGCGGATGAGATCGATCTGCAGATAATTCAGCGGATCGATGTAGGCGAAGCGCTCGCGCAGCGACGCGGCCAGCGCGGGGTTGTCGGCCAGCAGTTCGCGCTGGTTGACCTGCTTGAGCATGGCCAGCGTGCGGCCGTGCTCTTCGGAAATGGCGCCGAAGATGCGTTCGCGCACACGGCGCTGCGGCACCAGCATGGCGTAGCGCGAGGCGATCGCCAGGTCCGACTTGGCCAGCACCATCTCCATATTGGAGAGCAGGCTGCGGAAGGCCGGCCACTCCTGGGCCATTTCGCGCAACTGCGCCAGGCGGGCGCGCTTGCTGCGTGGTGCACCCGGCGCACCTTGCTCCAGATAGGCTTCCAGCGCCGAGCCCACGCCGTACCAGCCGGTCAGCATCAGGCGGCATTGGGCCCACGAGAAGCCCCACGGGATGGCGCGCAGGTCGTCGATGCGCTGGCCCTGCTTGCGCGAGGCCGGGCGCGAACCGATATTCAGGTCGGCGATCTCCAGGATGGGCGTGGAGGCAAAGAAATACTCGGAGAAACCGGGCGTTTCATACACCAGCTCGCGGTAGCTGCGCTGGGCAGCCTCGGACAGGAAGTCCATCGCCTGGCCGTGATGGGCCATGTGGGCATCCTCGGCCTGGCGTGCGGCCGGCTGCTGGGCCAGCGACGACTCCAGTACGGCAGACACCAGCAATTCGAGATTGCGCCGGCCGATCTCGGCATCCTTGTACTTGGTCTGGATGACCTCGCCCTGCTCGGTCAGGCGCAGCTGGCCGGCCACCGTGCCCGGAGGCTGCGCCAGAATGGCGTCGAAGCTGGAGCCACCGCCCCGCCCGACCGAGCCGCCGCGCCCGTGGAACAGGCGCAGGCGCACCTTGCGGGCCCGGAAAACGTCCACCAGTTCGCGCTCGGCGCGGTACAGGGCCCAGTTCGAGGTGAGGTAGCCGCCATCCTTGTTGCTGTCGGAGTAACCCAGCATCACTTCCTGGGTCTGGCCCTGTGCCAGCCGCACACGGGCGCTGACTTCGGGCAGGTCCAGCCAGGCGGCCATGATGGCCGGGCCGCGCTCCAGGTCGGGAATCGTTTCAAAGAGCGGCACCACCATCAGTCCGTCTTCGGGTTGTGGCGCGGCCGGGTCGATCAGGCCGGTCTCCTTTTGCAGCACCAGCACTTCCAGCAGGTCGCTGAGCGTTTCGGTGTGCGAGACGATGGTCTGGCGTACCGCCGGCTTGCCAAAGCGCGCGCGGGCCGCTGCGGCCGCGCGCAGCACGCCCAGCTCGCGGGTGGTTTCATCGCTGTACTCGATCCAGGGCGAGGCCAGGGGGCGGCCGGTGGCCAGCTCCTGGCGCAGCAGCGCGACGCGCGCTTCCTCGTCCAGTTGGTCGTAGGCGTCGGGGTGGCCGGCGCGGGCGAACAGTTCGGTCAGCACGCGCTCGTGCACATCCGAGCTCTGGCGCAGGTCCAGCGTGGCCAGGTGAAAGCCGAACACTTCGATGGCCTGCTGCAGGCCGGTCAGGCGCAGCTTGGCGATGGGCGCGCCGTTGTTCTGGGCCAGCGAGTCGGCGACCACGGCCAGGTCGCGGGCGAGCTCCTGGGGATGGGCATAGGGCTCGGCCGGCAGCGGCGTGCGGCGGGCCAGCTCGCGCCCGATCAGCGTGTTCGCGGTGGCGGCCAGGCGCGCGTAGATGCCGATGAGCGCGCGGCGGTAGGGCTCGTCGCGGCGGTGTGGCGAGGTGTCGCCGCTGGCGTCGGCCAGTTGGCGCAGTTCGTCGCTGGCGTTGATCAGCAGCCGCGTGATCGACAGCTCGGTGCTCAGTGCATGCACCTGGCCGAGATAGTGTTCGAACAGCACCGTGGCCTGGCGCAGCACGGCCAGGTCCAGCGTGTCGGCGTCGACATTCGGGTTGCCGTCGCGGTCGCCGCCGATCCAGCTGCCCATGCGCAGGAAGGGTTCCAGCGGGGCAGGCGGCGGTGCGAAGGGGTGCTTGCTGTCCGGGGTCAGCAGGCGGGCCAGATCGCCGTACAGGCGCGGCACGGCGCTCAGGAACGTGCTGCGGTAGTACGACAGCGCGTTCTCGATTTCGTCGGCCACCATCAGGCGGGTGTAGCGCAGCATGCGCGTCTGCCACAGGGTATCGATGTGCCCCAGCAGCGCGGCGTCGATCTCTTCGGCTTCCTCGGTCGTCAGGGGCTGGTCGCGCTGCGCGATCAGGGTGGCGATATCCCGGTGCTCATCCAGGGTGCTCTTGCGCTGCACCTCGGTGGGGTGGGCGGTCAGCACGGGCATCACGCAGGCATCGGCCAGCAGGCTGCGGATGCCTTGCGGCGGCACGCCCTGCGAGCCCAGCAGATCGACGGCATGGCGCAGGCTGCCCGGTGCGGGCGCGGTGTCATCCAGCGCGCGGGCGCGCTGGCTGCGGTTCTGGTCGCGATCTTCGGCGATGTTGTAGAGCTGCAGGAAGTAGCCGAAGGCGCGCGCCACCAGGTTGGGGTCGCTGCCACGCAGCTGCTTGACCCGCTGTTGCATCAGTTCGCCATCATCCTGCCGGCCTTCGCGCCGGAAACGCACGGCACTGCGCCGCAAGGTCTCGATGGTGTCGAAAACCCGTTTGCCTTCGCAGGCTTGAATGACAGTGCCCAGGTAGCGCCCGAGCAGGCGGATGTCGTTGCGTAGCGGTTCGGCAAGATCGGATTGCGCGCGTGTAGCGTTCATCGAGAAAACCTATAGAGAAGGATGGAAAATTCCTGGTGCGGTAGCAATGCAATAAATACGGGACGCGTCGATTTTACGCAGCCTTCCTTACAACGTCGCCTGGGGTACAGTGGGGCCTGATTTCCCCTCTTTTTTTCGTGTGCTTCGCTATGCAAAACCATCAACGCCGCGCCCTGGTGCTGTTCTCCGGCGGCCAGGATTCCACCACCTGCCTGGCCTGGGCGCTGCAACGCTATGCCCATGTCGAGACCGTGGCCTTCGACTATGGCCAGCGGCATCACATCGAACTGCAGGCGCGTCAGCACGTGCTGCGGGAGCTGCGTGACGCCTTCCCCCAATGGGCCGCGCGGCTGGGCGAAGACCATGTGCTGGACCTGAAGGTGCTGGGCCAGGTGGGCGACACCGCCATGACCAGCGAGCGCGCCATCGAGATGCAGGACAACGGGCTGCCCAATACCTTCGTGCCGGGACGCAATCTGTTGTTTCTCAACCTGGCCGCCGCGCTGGGCTATCGCCGCCAGCTCGACGTGCTGGTGGGCGGCATGTGCGAAACCGATTTCTCGGGCTATCCCGATTGCCGCGACGACACGATCAAGGCCCAGCAGGTTGCCCTGAGCCTGGGCCTGGGGGCGCGCGTGACCATCGAAACCCCGCTCATGTGGCTGGACAAGGCCGAGGCGTGGGCGCTGGCCCGCGAGCTGGGCGGGCAGGTGCTGGTCGATCTGATCGTCGAGCACAGCCACACCTGCTACCTGGGCGAGCGCGGTCAGCGCCACGACTGGGGATACGGCTGCGGCGAGTGCCCGGCCTGCGCCTTGCGTGCCGCCGGCTGGCAGCGCTGGACGCAGACGCCCGTTGCCTGAATGGCCTGCCCCGGGAGTTTGCTGCGCTGCACCGAAGACCCGGGGCGCCCGCCCTACGTAATACAGCGTAATATCTAGGGCTTCGCTGACACCACCGCCCGAGAAGGATCATGCCGCACTACCGTTCACGCACCTCCACCCATGGCCGCAACATGGCCGGCGCACGCGCGCTCTGGCGCGCCACCGGCATGAAGGACGGCGACTTTGGCAAACCCATTATTGCGGTAGTCAACTCGTTCACGCAGTTCGTGCCGGGCCACGTGCACCTGCGCGACCTGGGCGCGCTGGTGGCCGGCCAGATCGAAGCGGCCGGCGGTGTGGCCAAGGAATTCAACACCATCGCCGTCGATGACGGCATCGCCATGGGCCATGGCGGCATGCTGTATTCGCTGCCCTCGCGCGAACTGATCGCCGACTCGGTCGAGTACATGGTCAATGCGCATTGCGCCGATGCGATGGTCTGCATCTCCAATTGCGACAAGATCACGCCGGGAATGCTGATGGCCGCCATGCGCCTGAACATCCCCGTGGTGTTTGTCTCCGGCGGTCCGATGGAGGCCGGCAAGGTGGTTTCGCCCACCGACGGCAAGGTCATTTCGCTGGACCTGGTCGACGCCATGGTCAAGGCTGCCGATCCCAACGTGAGCGATGCCGAGGCCGAAGAGGTCGAACGCAGCGCCTGCCCGACGTGCGGCTCCTGTTCCGGCATGTTCACGGCCAACTCCATGAACTGCCTGACCGAGGCCATCGGCCTGGCGCTGCCGGGCAATGGCACGATCGTGGCCACCCACGCCTGGCGCAAGGGCCTGTTCGAGCAGGCCGGCCGCCTGGTGGTCGATCTGTGCCGCCGCTACTACGAGCAGGAAGACAGCTCGGTGCTGCCGCGCAACATCGCCACCAAGGCCGCCTTCGAGAACGCCATGACGCTGGACGTGGCCATGGGCGGCTCGACCAACACGGTGCTGCACTTGCTGGCTGCCGCGCAGGAAGCCGGGGTGGACTTCACCATGGCCGACATCGACCGCATTTCGCGCCAGGTGCCCTGCCTGTGCAAGGCCGCGCCGGCCACCGACAAGTATCACATCGAAGACGTGCACCGCGCCGGCGGCATCCTGGGCATCCTGGGTGAGCTGGGCCGTGCCGGATTGCTGGACCTGTCCTGCGGCAACGTGCATAGCGGCACGCTGGGCCAGGCGATCGAACAATGGGACGTGGCCGGTGGCGCCGGCGAAGCCGCGCAGAAGTTCTACCGCGCCGCGCCCGGCGGCGTGCCGACCACCGTGGCGTTCAGCCAGGACAAAACCTTCCTGACGCTCGACATGGACCGCCAGAACGGTTGCATCCGCAGCAAGGAACACGCTTATTCGCAGGATGGCGGGCTGGCCGTGCTGTACGGCAACCTGGCCGAGAAAGGCTGCATCGTGAAGACGGCGGGTGTGGACGAATCCCAGTGGGTGTTCACGGGCCGTGCGCGAGTGTTTGAAAGCCAGGAGGACGCGGTCGAAGGCATCCTGGGCGACAAGGTCGTGGCTGGCGATGTCGTCATCATCCGCTACGAAGGCCCCAAGGGCGGCCCGGGCATGCAGGAAATGCTGTACCCGACCTCCTACCTGAAGTCCAAGGGCCTGGGCAAGACCTGCGCGCTGTTTACCGATGGCCGCTTCTCGGGCGGTTCCTCGGGCCGGGTCATTGGTCATGCCTCGCCGGAAGCCGCCGAGGGTGGTGCCATTGGTCTGGTTCAGGACGGCGACGTGATCGAGATCGACATCCCGCAACGTCGCATGCATCTGGCCGTCAGCGATGCCGAACTGGCCAGCCGCCGCGCCGCCATGCAGGCGCGCGGTGACCAGGCCTGGACGCCGGTGGGTCGCGAACGCGTGGTGTCGCAGGCCCTGCAGGCCTACGCCGCGCTGGCCACCTCGGCCGACCGTGGCGCGGTGCGCGACCTCTCGCAGCTCAAGCGCGGCTGATCCCGCGCGGGCACTGCCCGTCTGCGCCCCGAACGCCGCCGGCCTTTGCGCCTGGCGGCGTTTTTCTTTGGGTGTCGCGTCGGCCTGTTCCGATGGTGTGACGCCGTGCTGCAGGCGCAGTACAAGCCTGCCAGAGTATCGGCCATGTCATCTCCCGGCAGTCACTAATATCCAGTCAACCTCTCTTATGGTTCCGGATATGCACAAACCTGCCTCGCCCATCCTGTCTGCGCCCGTCAGCGCCGCGCTCGCCTGCGGTGCGCTGTTGCTCCAACTGCCCGGCACCGCGCTGGCCGTTGATGGCACCATCACCATCAACGGTGAGATCACCGACCAGACCTGCAAGATCAACGGCAGCCTGCCGCCCTACAACTTCATTGTGAATCTGCCCAAGATCTCCACCTCGGCGCTCAAGAACGTCAACGATACGGCCGGCGCCACGGCCTTCAGCATCAAGGTGACCGACTGCCCGGCAACCCTCACCGGCGATATCAAGGCCTATTTCGAGCCGGGCGCCACCACCGACTATGAGCATGGCTATCTCCATGCCTACAGCGAGAGTGCCGCCAAGACCACGGCCGCAGCCGAGATCCCCAGCCGCGCGGGTACCACCCCGGTCACCAACGTGGCCTTCCAGCTCGCCAATCTGGATGGCACGCCGATCAAGATGGGTGCGGCGCAGGCCGATCAGGGCACCCTGGGCCAGACGCTCGCAGCCACCAGCAGCAGCGACACGAAAAAGACCGCGACCCTGCGTTACCTGGCGCGCTATATCAAAAGCGGTACGGGCGATATCGCCGCCGGCAAGCTGGTGAGCTACGTGCAGTACTCCATCGTCTATCCCTGAGGCCGGGCCGTCGTGATGGCAGATTGCGGGGCAGGATGAACGCCAAGCGGTTCTCGGAAACGTCCGTGACCAAAGCCGGTGATGATTCCAACCCAGTCCATACCTCACCGCTGCCATGACCCGTTTTCGTTCAAGCCTGGTGTTCAGTGTCCTGTCCCTGAGCGCCGTGCCGTCGGCCTTCGCCGTTGACGGCACCATCACCATCAATGGCGAGATCATCGATTCGACCTGCAAGATCAACGGCAAGCTGCCGCCTGCCGATATCTGGGTGCAGCTGCCCAAGATCAGCAAGTCCGCCTTGAAGACCAAGGGGGACGCCGCTGGCGCGACCCTGTTCGTGATCAGCCTGACAGATTGCCCGGCCTCCTTGCCGGAGGGCAAGGTCCGTGCCTATTTCGAGC
>JAEWJD010000284.1 GCA_023386765.1 Pseudomonadota bacterium
CGCGAGGTCAGCCCGACGCTGCTGGACAACGCCCGCATGCTGGGCGCGCGCCGCCGCCAGTTGCTGCGCCATGTCTATCTGCCCTCGGCCACCAGCTGGGTGTTCTCCAGCCTGCATACGTCGGTGGGCCTGGCGTTCGTGGGGGCGGTGGTGGGCGAGTACCTGGGCTCGGCCAGCGGCGTGGGCTATCTCATCCTGCAGGCCGAAGGCACTTTCGATGTGAATACGGTCTTTGCCGGCATCGTGGTGCTGACGGCCTTTGCGCTCTTGCTGGACTATCTGGTCGGCCTGGGCGAGAAGCGCCTGATGCGCTGGCAGCCGCGCTCGGGCGAAACCGAAAAGCTCTGATCGCGGCGCACGGACTCCCGCTGCGGCGGGAGTTTTTTTATGGCGCCTGGAAATCCCGCCGGCCGCTTGTCGCATCCGCCGTGCCATCTCAGCGGCTGCCCGCCTCCGTGCGGGGGCTGGCCGGGGGAGTGCGTCCATCGGGGGGGCGCTGCGACGCGGGCCGCCCGGCCCGCGCAGCGCATCGTCAGGCGCGGCCCTGTTGCAGCAAGGCGTCGAGCTTGCGGGCGTCGGCCACGAAAAGACGGATGCCTTCGGAGAGTTTCTCGCTCGCCATGGCGTCTTCGTTGAGCAGGGCGCGCCAGGCGGCTTCTTCCTGTGCAATGGGGGCCGGGCGGGCGGTTGTGGCCGGTGCGGCGTCCAGGCAACGGGGCGCATCGCCCGGCGTCTGGTCCAGCTGCTTGAGCAGGTCGGGGCTGATGGTCAACAGGTCACAACCGGACAGCGCCAGGATCTGGCCCACGTTGCGAAAGCTCGCGCCCATGACCTCGGTATCGATGCCATAGGCTTTGTAATAGGCGAAGATGCGCGCCACCGACTGCACGCCGGGGTCGTTCCCGCCGGCCTGGGCGGCCTCGTCCCATTGGGCGCCGGCGTTTTTCTTGTGCCAGTCGTAGATGCGGCCCACGAAGGGCGAGATCAGCTGCACGCGCGCCTGGGCGCAGGCGGCGGCCTGCGCCAGCGAGAACAGCAGTGTCAGGTTGCAGCGCAACCCTTCGGCCTGCAGCACGCGCGCAGCCTGGATGCCTTCCCAGGTGGCGGCGATCTTGATCAGCACGCGCTCACGCGGTACGCCGGCTGCTTCGTAAAGGGCCATCAGGCCCCGGGCGCGCTCGACGGTGGCGCGGGTGTCGAAGGACAGGCGGGCATCCACTTCGGTGGACACGCGGCCGGGCACGATGTCCAGGATGCGGCGGCCAAATGCCACCAGCAGGCGGTCTGTCAGTTCCGGCAGGCCGGCTTGGGGGTGGTCGCGCACCACGGACTCCAGCAGAGGCCGGTAGGCTTCCTGCTGCACCGCCTTGAGGATCAGTGACGGGTTGGTGGTGGCATCGGTCGGGCGCAGGGCCCGCATGACTTCGAAGTCGCCCGTGTCGGCAACGACCGTGGTGTGGCGGCGCAGGGCTTCAAGCTGGGTGGACATGGCGTGGCGTCAGGCGAAGGCAGTCGGAAAACAGGGGCCGGCGAGGCCGCAGGCGGGCCGCGCCGGGCGTTCGCCAGAGGCCCTTGCGGACCGTATTGCAGGAAAATGACGGGAACAGGCCGCGATCAGGTTATAATCTGAAAGTTTCATTATCGATTCTGAAAACCGGGGTTTACTGTGCTGCCGCAACTCTTTCCTGAGGGAACCAACCGCTTCCCTCCAGCAATTCTGGCTTTGGCGGACGGTACCATTTTTCGGGGCGTCTCGATAGGCGCGCCGGGTCACACGGTCGCCGAGCTGGTGTTCAACACCTCCATGACGGGCTACCAGGAAATCCTCACTGACCCGAGCTACAGCGGTCAGATCGTGACCCTTACCTATCCGCACATCGGCAATACCGGCGTCAATGCAGAAGACGTCGAAGCCTCTCGTGTGCACGCTGCCGGTCTTGTGGTGCGCGACTGTCCCGCGCGAGTTTCCAATTTCCGTGCTACGCAATCCCTGCCCGATTACCTTGCCGCGCAAGGCGTGGTCGCTATTGCGGGTATCGACACCCGCAAGCTGACCCGCATCCTGCGTGAAAAGGGCAATCAGGGCGGTTGCATCCTGGTCGGCGAAGACGCCGAGCGCGCCCTTGAACTGGCGCGCGCCTTCCCCGGCATGGCCGGGCAGGATCTGGCCAAGGTGGTTTCCCAAAAGGAAATCTCCGACTGGACCGAAGGGTCCTGGGAACTGGGCGAAGGCTATACCCGTCCGTCACTGGACGGTTTCCATGTCGTGGCCTACGACTTCGGCGCCAAGCAGAACATTCTGCGCCTGCTCGCCGACCGGGGCTGCCGCATTACCGTCGTGCCGGCTGAAACGCCGGCCGAAGAAGCCCTCAAGCTCAATCCGGACGGCGTGTTCCTGTCCAACGGCCCGGGAGACCCCGAGCCTTGCGACTACGCCGTGGCCGCCACGCGCACCTTCCTGGAGCGCAAGCTGCCGCTGCTGGGCATCTGCCTGGGTCACCAGATCCTGGGCCTGGCCGTCGGTGCCAAGACCGTCAAGATGAAGACCGGCCACCACGGCGGCAACCATCCGGTGCAGGATGTGCAGACCGGGCGTGTCTACATCACCAGCCAGAACCACGGGTTTGCGGTCGACACCGCCAGCCTGCCTGCCAATGCGCGCGTCACGCATATCTCGCTGTTCGACCGCAGCTTGCAAGGCTTCGAGCTGACCGACCGCCCCGCCTTCGGCTTCCAGGGGCACCCCGAAGCCGGCCCCGGACCGCACGAGATCAGCGTGCTGTTCGACAAGTTCATCAGCCTGATGGCCGGCCAGAAATAAAGATTCCACCATGCCCAAGCGTACAGACATAAAAAGCATCCTCATCATTGGCGCCGGCCCGATCATCATCGGCCAGGCTTGCGAGTTCGACTATTCGGGCGCGCAGGCTTGCAAGGCGTTGAAGGCCGAGGGCTATCGCACCATCCTGGTCAACAGCAACCCTGCGACCATCATGACCGACCCCGAGACGGCCGATGTGACCTACATCGAACCGATCACCTGGCAGGCGGTCGAGAAGATCATCGAGCGCGAGCGCCCCGACGCGCTGTTGCCCACCATGGGTGGCCAGACCGCGCTGAACTGCGCCCTGGACCTGGCCCACAATGGCGTGCTGGCCAAGTACAAGGTCGAGCTGATCGGTGCCAATGAGCACGCCATCGAGAAGGCCGAAGACCGCCAGAAGTTCAAGCAGGCCATGACGGACATCGGCCTGGAGTCGGCCAAGTCGGGCGTCGCGCACTCCATGGACGAGGCCTGGGACGTTCAGCGCCGCATCGCCGTCGAGCTTGGCACCTCGGGTTTTCCCGCCGTCATCCGCCCCAGCTTCACGCTGGGCGGCACCGGCGGTGGCATTGCCTACAACGCCGAAGAATTCGAGACCATCTGCCGTCGCGGCCTGGAAGCCTCGCCGACCAAAGAGCTGCTGATCGAAGAGTCGCTGCTGGGCTGGAAGGAATTCGAGATGGAAGTGGTCCGCGACAAGGCGGACAACTGCATCATCATCTGCTCGATCGAAAACCTCGATCCGATGGGCGTGCACACGGGCGACTCCATTACGGTGGCCCCGGCGCAGACGCTGACGGACAAGGAATACCAGATCATGCGTGACGCCTCGATCGCGGTGCTGCGCGAGATCGGCGTCGACACGGGCGGCTCGAACGTGCAGTTCGCGGTCAACCCCAAGAACGGCCGCATGATCGTCATCGAGATGAACCCGCGTGTTTCGCGTTCCTCGGCGCTGGCCTCCAAGGCCACGGGCTTCCCGATCGCCAAGGTCGCCGCCCGTCTGGCCGTCGGTTACACCCTCGATGAGCTGCAGAACGAAATCACCAACGGCGCGACGCCGGCTTCGTTCGAGCCCAGCATCGACTACGTGGTCACCAAGGTGCCGCGTTTCGCCTTCGAGAAATTCCCGCAGGCCGACTCCCGCCTGACCACGCAGATGAAGTCGGTCGGCGAAGTCATGGCCATGGGCCGCACCTTCCAGGAATCGTTCCAGAAAGCCCTGCGTGGCCTGGAAGTCGGCGTCGACGGCCTGAACCAGAAGACCACCGACCGCGAGAAGCTGCAGGCCGAGCTGGCCGAGCCCGGTCCCGAGCGCATCTGGTACGTGGGCGATGCCTTCGCCCAGGGTTTCACGCTCGACGAAGTGCACAACCTGACGCACATCGACCCGTGGTTCCTGGCCCAGATCAAGGAAATCGTCGATATCGAGCTGGCGCTCGAACAGAAGACCTTGTCCGATCTGGACACCGCCACCCTGTTTGAACTCAAGCGCCGCGGTTTCTCCGACCGTCGCCTGGCTTTCCTGCTGGACTCCTCCGAGTCCGAGGTGCGCAAGCTGCGCCACCAGTTGAACGTGCGCCCGGTCTACAAGCGCGTGGACACCTGCGCCGCCGAATTCGCCACCGGCACCGCCTACATGTACTCCACCTACGAGGAAGAGTGCGAATCGCAGCCGACCGATCGCAAGAAGATCATCGTGCTGGGCGGTGGCCCGAACCGCATCGGCCAGGGCATCGAGTTCGACTACTGCTGCGTGCACGCCTCGCTGGCGCTGCGTGAAGACGGGTACGAGACCATCATGGTCAACTGCAACCCCGAAACCGTCTCCACCGACTACGACACCTCGGATCGCCTGTACTTCGAGCCGCTGACGCTCGAAGACGTGCTCGAAATCGTCCACAAGGAAAACCCGGGCGGCATGATCGCCCATACCGGCGGCCAGACGCCGCTGAAGCTGGCGCGTGCCCTGGAGGCCAATGGCGTGCCCATCATCGGCACCAGCCCCGAGTCGATCGACATCGCCGAAGACCGTGAGCGCTTCCAGAAGCTGCTCAACAAGCTGGGCCTGCGCCAGCCGCCCAACCGCACCGCGCGCACCGAGGCCGAAGCCCTGGCGCACGCCGCCGAGATCGGCTATCCGCTGGTCGTGCGTCCCAGCTACGTGCTGGGCGGGCGTGCCATGGAAATCGTGCACGAGCAACAGGACCTTGAACGCTACATGCGCGAGGCCGTGAAGGTCAGCAATGACTCGCCCGTGCTGCTGGACCGCTTCCTGAACAATGCCACCGAAGTCGACGTGGACTGCCTGGCCGACGGCGAGACCGTCTTCATCGGCGGCGTCATGGAACACATCGAGCAGGCCGGCGTGCACTCGGGTGACTCGGCCTGCAGTCTGCCGCCTTATTCGTTGTCGGCCGACATCGTGGCCGAGATCAAGCGCCAGACCGCGACCATGGCCCGCGCGCTCAACGTCAGCGGCCTGATGAACGTGCAGTTCGCGGTCCAGGACGGCGACGTCTACGTGCTGGAAGTCAATCCGCGCGCCTCGCGCACGGTGCCCTACGTGTCCAAGGCCACCGGGCTGCAACTGGCCAAGATCGCCGCACGCGCCATGGCCGGCCGCAAACTGGCCGCGCAGGGCGTCACCCAGGAAGTCGTGCCGCCTTACTTCTCGGTCAAGGAAGCCGTTTTCCCGTTCGTGAAGTTCCCCGGCGTGGATACCATTCTCGGACCCGAGATGAAATCCACGGGCGAAGTGATGGGCGTAGGCCGCAGCTTCGGTGAAGCCTTCGTGAAATCGCAGCTGGCCGCTGGCGTGAGCCTGCCCGAATCGGGGACGGTGTTCATCAGCGTGAAGAACCAGGACAAGCCGCGCGCCGTTGAAGTCGCCCGTGGCCTGCATAACCTGGGCTTCAAGCTGGTCGCCACGCGCGGTACGGCAGCCGAGATCGAAGCCGCCGGCATCCCGGTGCAGGTGGTCAACAAGGTGACCGAAGCCCGTCCGCACATCGTGGACATGCTCAAGAACGGTGAAATCGCCCTGGTCATCAACACGGTCGAAGAACGCCGCAATGCGATCGCCGATTCGCGTACCATCCGTACTCAGGCGTTGGCCAATCGGGTTACCTTCTTCACCACCATCGCGGGTGCCCGCGCGGCGGTCGAAGGGATGCAGTATCTGCGTCAGGGCCAGGAAGGCATGCAGGTTTATCCCCTGCAGGACCTGCACGCCTCGATGCAGTAAGCAGGTGTGCGGTAAGCGGTAAAACCAAAAGGGGCCGGCCATCGGGGCCGGCCCCCCTTGGCGGAGGATTCGGCATGAAGTGGTTCATACTCGCCTTGTTCATCGTCACAGCCATCGTGGTGCATTACCGTGGCCGAGTACGGCACCGGTTTTCGCGCCAGGTGCTGGATCATTCGACATTCACAGCCCCCATCAATGTGTTCATGTACGCTTTCTCCGGCGTGCCGAACCAGCCTTATCTCGACCTGAAGATTTTCCCCGAGGTCAAGGTACTGATGGACCGCTGGGAGGATATCCGCGCCGAGGCCGAGCAACTGTTCGGCGACGGCCATATCAAGGCCTCGGATAAATACAACGACGCCGGTTTCAACTCCTTCTTCAAAAGCGGCTGGAAGCGTTTCTACCTCAAGTGGTATGACACTGACCATCCCTCGGCACGTGCCCTGTGCCCGGTGACTACCGAATTGGTCGGACGAATCCCCGGCATGAAAGCGGCGATGTTCACGGCCTTGCCCCCCGGCAGCCGGTTGCCGCGCCATCGCGATCCCTATGCCGGTTCGTTGCGCTTTCACATGGGTCTGATGACGCCCAACAGCCCGGACTGCTACATCAGCGTCGATGGCCAGAACTACTACTGGCGCGACGGCGAGGCAGTGATCTTCGACGAAACCTACATTCACTACGCCGAAAACAAAACCGACCAGAACCGCATCATCCTGTTTTGCGACTTGCAGCGCCCCATGAAGTACCGTTGGGCGCAGGCCGTGAACGACTTCTTTGGGACCATCCTGCTGCGTGCAGCGGCTTCGCCCAACCAGGAAGGTGACCGTACCGGCGGCATCAACCGCATTTTCGGAGCGGTGTATGCGGTGCGCCGCTTCGGCAAGCGCATCAAGAAGAAAAACAAAACGCTGTACTACCTGCTTAAATGGTTGCTGGTGATCGGCATCTTTGCGCTGATCTTCCTGTGATCCTTGGGGTAGGCCCGAAAGCCCGCGTCATGCGGGCTTTTTTATTGAATCATCTCGGGAGTTTTTGGCATGTATGTCTTTATCACCGGCGCCAGCAGCGGTCTGGGCCAGGCCCTGGCGCAGCACTATGCCGGCCTGGGCGCGCGCCTGGGGCTGTCGGGCCGGCGTGCCGAGGCTCTCGACGCCCTGGCACAGCGCTTGCCGGGCGAGCATCGCTGCTATCCCCTGGATGTGCGCGACCATCAGGCCCTGCAGGCCGCCGCAGCGGATTTTCTGGCGTTCTCGGGGGGGCGGATCGACGTGGTGATCGCCAGCGCCGGCATCAGCGCCGGCACGCTCACCGAAGAGGCGGACGACCTTGAGGTGTTCCAGGCCATTTTCGACACCAACGTCATGGCGACCGTGGCGACGTTTGCGCCCTTCATCGGGCCGATGAAGGCGGCGGCAGGCGGGCGTCTGGTCGGCATCGCCAGCGTGGCGGGCGTGCGCGGCCTGCCGGGAGCGGGCGCCTACAGTGCTTCCAAGTCGGCCGTCGTGACGTATTGCGAGAGCCTGCGCCTGGAACTGGCCGCCAGCGGCGTGCGCGTGGTGACGATTGCGCCGGGCTATATCGATACCCCCATGACCCGCCACAATCCCTACCGCATGCCTTTCCTGATGGCGCCCGATGCCTTCGCGCGCCGCGCGGCGGCGGCGATCGCCGGTGGCGCGAGCTACCGTGTCATCCCGTGGCAGATGGGAGTCGTGGCCAAGCTGATGCGCCTGCTGCCCAATGCGGTGTATGACCGCCTGGCGCGCAACGCGCCGCGCAAGCCGCGGCGCTGAAACGCCCGGCTCAGGGCTGGACGTCGTCGCCGGCGGGCTGCTGCACGTGGGCGACATCGCCCCAGTCCAGGACGCGCCAGTCCGGCCTGGCCACGGCCACCCGGTTGATGCTTACGTTCAGCAGCGGCACCTCGCGCGGGCCGTTCAATGCCACGCCGCTGGCGCGACGCCAGATGATGTCGAGCGCGCCACCGTGGGTGACCACCAGGATGCGTTGGCCGGCGTGGCGTGCAGCCAGATCCTCGACCGTACTCAGAATGCGCGACTGGAACTGGCCGAGCGTTTCGCCGCCTTCCAGTTCGCGCAGCGGATCGCGGCTTTTCCAGGCCGCGGCGGCTTCAGGCGCAAGGCGGTCGATGTCGTCTAGAGCCAGCCCTTCCAGCACGCCGTAGGCGCGCTCGCGCATGCCGGGCTCGGTGCGTAGACGCAGCGCCAGGGCCTGGGCCAGAGGCTCGGCGGTGTGCTGCGCGCGCTCCAGGTCGCTGCTGTAGAGTGCATCAAAGGCGGGCAGGGCAGGGGTGTCGCTCAGGCGCGAGGCGAGTCGTTCTGCCTGGGTGCGCCCGGTGGCGTTCAGGGCGATGTCCTGCCAGCCTTGCAGGCGGCGCTGGTGATTCCAGTCGGTTTCGCCGTGGCGGATGAACCAGATTTCAGTCATGAGTGTTGAACCGCAAGTATCCATAGCCATCGAAGCCGCGAGCTTAACGCGAGCGGCCGGCAGGCGCTATCGCCTCTGCCGGGGAGGGGCGGCGAGGACGATTCGGGCGGGATGGGTAAAATGGGGTCGTACAGCCGCTTTTCCGGCGGTGGCGGCATTTCGGGGAGACAGGAAGCGATGTTGAAGAAAACTCTGGTGCGTGGCGGTCTTATGGTCGGCCTGATCGCGTTGGCCGGGTGCTCCGCCTCGGGGGGCTCAAGCCTGACCAAGCGCCTGTTCAGCGAATGTACCTGGGATCGCGCCAGCTGCATGTATGACGGCCCCTATGACGCGGGCGAAGAGGCCTATGCCGAGAAAGAGGCTGCACGCCTGAACAAATCGCAGTCGCGCAAGGTCGGCCGCTGAGCGGCGGCAGGGCTCAGGCCCGCGCTTGCAATTGACGCAGCTGCGCGGCCAGGATCTGCTGAATCTGGCCCTGCAGCGATGCCGCCTGGCTGTTGAGCAGCTGCAGTTGTTGGGTTTTCTGCGCAGCCGGTAGGTTGCTGTCCCGCACCCGCTGCAGTTGCCGCATCACTTCACGCAGTTGTTGCTGCAGTTCGCGCAGGGTCTGTTGTACGGGATCGTCGTTGCGGCCGCCGGCGGCGGCTGTTTTCTCGCGCGAGTAGGGGTTGATCAAGGGGTTGCCGCCCAGGGGGGAAATGGCCACGGCCTGCTCCGGTGGAAAGGGGTCAAGGGTTTGTCCTAGTACGACAGCATCGGCCCTGGACTTAAACCAGGTTGCCGCTGGTACGAGGCAGCCCTTACACTTCGCCCCGGTTCTCTTCTCCCTCTTCTTCCCTGACCATGTCCGAATCCTATTTTCCGCGCTGGCGGCGTGTCGATGACAACGCCGCCGCCGGCGTCGTGATTGCCCCCGACGAAC
This sequence comes from Pseudomonadota bacterium, assembly GCA_023386765.1. GTDB lineage: Bacteria > Pseudomonadota > Gammaproteobacteria > Burkholderiales > Burkholderiaceae_B > Bordetella. Next base: position 9,445 of record JAEWJD010000284.1, read on the forward strand.
GCCTGTCCTGGCCCAAAAACGTCGCCATGGGCGCCCAGCACGTCGTGGCCATGTTCGGCTCCACGGTGCTGGCGCCGCTGCTCATGGGGTTTGACCCCAACGTTGCCATCCTGATGTCAGGCGTCGGGACGCTGATCTTCTTTCTGTTCGTGGGCGGGCGCGTGCCCAGCTACCTGGGTTCCAGCTTCGCCTTCATCGGCGGGGTGATTGCGGTGACCGGCTATGCCGGTGGCGGCCCGAACGCGAATATCGGGGTGGCCCTGGGCGCCATCATCGCCTGCGGTCTGGCCTATACCCTGATCGGCCTGCTCGTCTGGATGGCCAATGCGCGCGGCGGGGCGGGCGCGAACTGGATCGAGGCCCTCATGCCGCCGGTGGTCACCGGAGCGGTGGTGGCCGTCATTGGCCTGAACCTGGCGCCCATCGCCGCCAAGGGGGCCATGGGCGGATCGGGGTTTGACGCCGCGATGGCGTTGGTCACCATTCTGTGCGTGGGCGGCATCGCCGTGTTCACCCGCGGCATGGTGCAGCGCCTGCTGATCCTGGTCGGGCTGGTGCTGGCCTGCCTGATCTATGCCGCCCTGGCCAACGGCCTGGGGATGGGCAAGCCGATCGATTTCTCCGGCGTGGCCGCTGCCGCGTGGTTCGGTCTGCCCACGTTCACGGCGCCGGTGTTCAAGAGCGAGGCCATGGGCCTGATCGTGCCGGTGGCCATCATCCTGGTGGCCGAGAACCTGGGCCACCTGAAGGCCGTGGCCGCCATGACTGGGCGCGACATGGATCGCTACCTGGGGCGTGCCTTCGTGGGCGATGGCGTGGCCACGATGGTCTCGGGGGCCGTGGGCGGCACGGGCGTGACCACCTATGCCGAGAATATCGGCGTGATGGCCGTTACCCGCATCTACTCCACCCTGGTGTTCGTGATGGCCGCGGTCATTGCCCTGGTGCTGGGCTTCTCGCCCAAGTTCGGGGCCTTGATTCAGACCATCCCTGGCCCGGTGCTGGGCGGCATGTCGGTCGTGGTGTTCGGCCTGATCGCCGTGGCCGGCGCGCGGATCTGGGTGGTGAATCAGGTCGATTTCAGCGATAACCGCAACCTGATCGTGGCCGCCGTGACGCTGGTCATGGGAGCGGGCGACTTCACCCTGCAACTGGGCAAGTTCACTCTGGGTGGAATCGGTACCGCCACCTTTGGCGCCATCATCCTGTACGCCCTGCTTGGCCGGGCCCGGCGACGCTGACGTTTTCGGCCCGCCGCCACCGGCATCGCGGGCCGTGACGGCAAGATCGGCTTTTTTACAAAAAAACAGGGCCAACTGACAGGCTACTCCCGGCAACTTTTGGTGTTTCCCCGGGGGCTTGCTTTTCCCTGTGAGTTTGACCACAATGACACCTGATTGCCCCGGTTCCGACCCGAGCCGGGGTTTTGTTTTGGCTACTGCCACGCGCCAGTTCTGGCGTGGCGTCATGCAGGCCGGCCTGGCCGCATGGCTCTCATTCTGGAAGACCGAAAACCTTGTCTGCCCCGGGGCGACCCCGCCAGGGTAGCGCCGGTGTACTGTCTTTTCGGTTGCGTGGTTCGGGTCTAGACCGAAACGCCTCGTCCGGGGCGTTTTCTACTTTGTTGGGAAAACGACATGTCTGCCATTCCTTTGACAGTGCGCGGGGCCGAGCGCTTGCAACAAGAGTTGCATCGGCTCAAAACCATTGAGCGTCCGGCTGTGATCAGTGCGATTTCCGAAGCGCGGGCGCAGGGTGATCTGTCGGAAAATGCCGAATACGACGCCGCGCGTGAACGCCAGGGCTTCATCGAGGGGCGCATCTCCGAGCTCGAGGGCACGCTGTCCAACGCGCACCTGATCGATCCGGCGGCGCTGGAAGCCGATGGCCGCGCCGTGTTTGGCGCAACGGTCGAAATCGAAGACCTGAACTCGGGCGATCGCCTGACGTACCAGATCGTCGGCGACGTCGAGGCCGATATCAAGTCCAACCTGATCTCGGTGTCGAGCCCCGTGGCGCGAGCGCTGATCGGCAAGTCCGAAGGCGATGTGGTGGAAGTGCGTGCGCCGGCCGGCCTGCGCGAGTACGAAGTGATCGGTATCCGCTATCTGTAATCCCTAGCGGTAACACGTAGCGCCACGACAGCCCCCCTGCGTGGACCGCGCCGGCTCATCGAGCAGGCACCGGGTCCCGGCAAAAAGGGGGGCGGTTTCATTTCCGGCCATGCGGAGCACGTCACCGGATGGCCCGACAGGCCGGCTCACGTCCGGCCCGCCATTGCCTTCCTGCCTTTACTTCCCTCGCAGCACCCGTGCGCGCTGCAGCCCGCCGCGCGAGCTGCTGCCGCTGCGCGCGCCTGCCCGCAGGGACAGCGCGCTGCCGCCGGAGCGGCGCGGAATGCCGTGGCCGGAGGCTGATTTGGGTTTGCGCGTGGAAGGACGCAGGGCGCGGCCCTTTTCGTTCAGGGGCACGGCACGCGGACCGTCCGCCGGTGCTTCGGCCGGCTTGCGGCTGCGGCCCTTGGTCAGCGTCTTGCCTTCGGCCGCCAGCTTCTTGGGCGTGTGCGGTTCGTTGGCGCGGCGCTTGGACGGGTCGGCAGCAGTGGTAACCTCTTGCGTCTGCGTCGAAGGGCGGAACAGGATCAGCGTCTTGCCGAGATGGTGCACGGCAGCGCAGGACAGCGCCTCGCAGATGGACTCGAGCATGGCTTCGCGCGCGTCGCGGTCGTCGCCGCCCGCACGCACCTTGATCAGCTCATGGGCGTTGAGGGCGCGGTCGATTTCCTTCAGGACGGCATCGGTCAGGCCGGCGTCTCCGATCAGAACGACGGGGCGCAGGGGGTGGGCGGCGGAACGAAGATCGCTGCGCTCGCGTGAGGTGAGTTCTAATATAGGCATGCGTGGAATTGTACGGTAATGGCCAAAAAGAAATTCTCCAAAGACTGGATTCACCAGCACATCAACGACCCTTATGTGAAGCTGGCGCAACAGAAGGGTTACCGGGCGCGTGCCGCCTTCAAACTGATCGAGATCCTCGACACTGAGAAATTGCTCAAAAAAGGCGACGTCGTGGTCGACCTGGGGTCGGCGCCAGGCAGCTGGTCGCAGGTCGCCCGCGAACGCATGGTCGGCCCTGGCGGGGTGTTGGACGGGCGCGTCATCGCGCTGGATCTGCTGCCCATGGAGCCGATAGCCGGCGTCGAGTTCTTCGAAGGTGACTTCCGCGATGACGAAGTGCTCCATGAGCTAGAACGTCGTCTGGGAAATCGTGCGGTCGACCTTGTTATTTCCGATATGGCCCCCAACTTGTCGGGGGTGGGCTCGGCTGACTCTGCCCGGATCCAGCACGTCTGCGATCTGGCGCTCGAGTTTGCCTGCGCTCACCTGAAGCCCAATGGCGCCCTGATTGTCAAAGCGTTTCACGGCAGCGGGTTTTCACAGATCGTGCAGTCCTTCAAACAGCATTTCCGGCGGGTGGTCGAACGCAAGCCCAAGGCTTCGCGCGACAAATCCTCGGAAACCTTTCTGGTGGCTCGCGATCTGAAGAACCCGGCCCGTCAGGCCGACGACACGGTCGCCGGTTGACGCGGGCAGCGGGCGGAGAGGGGGTGTTACAGCCCCGGCCGGGTAACGCCCGGCGTAATTCCCCCGCTCAGGGTAGAATGAGCTATTGACAATATCTATTTGCAGGCCGGGCGCTGTTGCGCGCGGGAGTGCCGGGTCTGCCGGTCGGAAGCGAGAGCAGGAGATCGACCTTGAACAATTCGTTTTCTAAAGTTGCTGTATGGATGGTGATCGCGCTGGTGCTGTTCACTGTATTCAAGCAATTTGATGGACGTGCACCCAGCCAGGACGGCGTGAGCTATACACAGTTCATGGACGACGCCAAGGCGGGCCGTATCCGCAAGGTCGACGTGCAGGGCGATGTGCTCTATGTCACGCCTGACAGCGGCCGTGCCTACAGCCTGACGTCGCCCGGCGACCTCTGGATGGTTTCCGATCTGCTGAAGTACGGCGTGCAGGTCTCGGGCAAGGCGCGCGAAGAGCCGTCGCTGCTGATGAGCATCTTCGTGTCGTGGTTCCCCATGCTGCTGCTGATCGGCGTGTGGGTGTTCTTCATGCGCCAGATGCAGGGCGGCGGCAAGGGCGGGGCGTTCAGCTTCGGCAAATCGCGCGCCCGCATGCTCGACGAGAACACCAACCAGATCACCTTCGCCGATGTCGCCGGTTGCGACGAGGCCAAGGAAGACGTCCAGGAACTGGTCGACTTCCTGCGCGACCCGACCAAATTCCAGAAGCTGGGCGGGCGCATCCCGCGTGGCGTGCTGATGGTGGGTTCGCCCGGTACCGGCAAGACCCTGCTGGCCAAGGCTATCGCCGGCGAGGCCAAGGTGCCGTTCTTCAGCATCTCGGGCTCCGACTTCGTTGAAATGTTCGTCGGCGTGGGTGCGGCCCGCGTGCGCGACATGTTCGAGAACGCCAAGAAGCACGCGCCGTGCATCATCTTCATCGACGAAATCGATGCGGTGGGCCGTCAGCGTGGTGCCGGCCTGGGCGGGGGCAACGACGAGCGCGAACAGACCCTGAACCAGAAGCTGGTCGAAATGGACGGCTTCGAGTCGGGCCAGGGCGTCATCGTGATCGCCGCGACCAACCGTCCGGACGTGCTGGACCCGGCGCTGCTGCGCCCGGGCCGCTTCGACCGCCAGGTCGTGGTGCCGCTGCCCGATATCCGCGGCCGCGCGCAGATCCTCAAGGTTCACATGCGCAAGGTGCCGCTGTCGCCCAACGTCGACGCCACCATCCTGGCGCGAGGCACCCCGGGCTTCTCGGGCGCCGACCTGGCCAACCTGGTCAACGAGGCTGCGCTGTTTGCCGCGCGCCGCAATGGCCGCACGGTTGACATGTCCGACTTCGAAAAGGCCAAGGACAAGATCATCATGGGTGCGGAGCGCCGCTCCATCGTGATGCCCGAAGAAGAGCGTCGCAACACGGCTTATCACGAGTCCGGCCATGCCATCGTGGCGCGCATGCTGCCCAAGACCGACCCGGTGCACAAGGTCACCATCATCCCGCGCGGCCGTGCGCTGGGCGTGACCATGCAGCTGCCGGAAGGCGATCGCTACAGCATGGACAAGGATCGTCTGCTGAACACCATCGCGGTGCTGTTCGGTGGCCGTATCGCCGAAGAAGTCTTCATGCACCAGATGACCACGGGCGCCTCCAACGACTTCGAGCGGGCCACGGCCATCGCGCGCGATATCGTCACCCGCTACGGCATGACCGACGAACTCGGCCCCATGGTGTACGCGGACAACGAGGGCGAGGTTTTCCTGGGTCGCAGCGGCACCAAGACCACGCACGTCTCCGAGGCGACCATGCAGAAGGGCGACAACGAGATCCGTCGCATCATCGACGAGCAATACCGCGTGGCGCGCAAGATCCTGGAAGCCAACCGCGACAAGGTCGAGGTGATGACCCGTGCGCTGCTCGAATGGGAAACCATCGACGCCGACCAGATCGAGGACATCATCCAGAATCGTCCGCCGCGTCCGCCCAAGACCCCTGAAGGTCCGTCGGACACCCCTGACACCCCGGCCAGCGGTGGCGTGGCCACCGGCGACAGCACGGCAGCGGCCGTCTAGGGATCCTGCCGGTCCACCCATGGCCAGTACTTTTGCTTGCGGGCGCTTCCAGCTCGAACTTGGACGCCCGCTTGTCATGGGCATCGTCAACGTCACGCCCGACTCGTTCTCCGACGGCGGGCGGCATGATGCGCCGCAAGCTGCCGTCGCGCATGCCCGGCAGCTCATCGCCGAAGGCGCTGACATCCTGGATCTGGGCGGGGAATCCACCCGCCCCGGGGCGCCGGCGGTGGCGGCGGCCGAAGAGTTGCGCCGCCTGCTGCCGGTGCTGGCGGCCCTGCGCGACTGCGGCGTGCCGCTGTCGGTCGATACTTTCAAGCCTGAAGTCATGCGCGCCGTGCTCGATGCCGGCGCCGACATGATCAACGATATCTACGGTTTTCGTCAGCCCGGCGCCATCGAGGCCGTGGCCGCCTCGAACTGCGGCCTGTGCCTGATGCATATGCAGGGCGAGCCCCGCACCATGCAGGATAGCCCCGAGTACGCCGATCTGCGCGGCGACGTCGAAGCGTTCCTGCTGGCCCAGTCCCGCGCCTTGCGCGCGGCCGGGGTGGCGCCGCAACGCATCATGCTGGACCCGGGTTTCGGGTTTGGCAAAACCATGGACCAGAATTACCAGCTACTGCGCGATCTCGCCGGTCTGGGGTCCCCCTATCCGCTGCTGGTCGGCGTGTCGCGCAAGTCGATGATCGGGGCGGCCACCGGCCGCGCCGTCGATCAGCGTCTGCCCGGCAGCCTGGCCGCTGCCCTGGCCGGTGCCGCACGCGGCGCCGCGGTCCTGCGGGTGCACGACGTGGCTGCCACGGTCGACGCCCTGAGGGTCTGGCGGGCAGTTGAAACTGGAGTCATTTCTACATGAGTCAACGTAAATATTTTGGTACGGACGGCGTGCGTGGCGAGGTTGGCGGCCCGGTGATCAACGCCGCTTTTGCGCTGCGCCTGGGCTACGCCGCCGGCCGGGTGCTGGTGCGCCGTCATGGCGAGCGCGCCGGCGGCCGCCCGCAGGTGCTGATCGGCAAGGACACCCGTATCTCCGGCTACATGCTGGAATCCGCCCTGGAGGCCGGGCTGTCGGCTGCGGGCATCGACGTGGTGCTGGCCGGGCCGATTCCCACGCCGGGCGTGGCTTATCTGACGCGCACGTTGCGCTTGGTGGCCGGTATCGTCATCAGCGCTTCGCACAATCCCTACCAGGACAACGGCATCAAGTTCTTTTCGGCCAACGGCACCAAGCTGCCCGATGAGGTCGAGGCCGAGATCGAGTCGGCCCTGGATGATGAGCTGGGTTGCGTGCGCTCCGAGGACCTGGGGCGCGCGCGCCGCATGGCCGACTCGCAGGGCCGCTACATCGAGTTCTGCAAAAGCACCGTGCCGCAGACGTTGGACATGCGCGGCCTGAAACTGGTGGTCGATGCGGCGCATGGCGCGGCCTACAGCATCGCACCGCACGTGTTCCGCGAAGTGGGAGCCGAGGTCCATGCCATCGGCGTATCGCCCGACGGCTTCAATATCAACAAGGGCGTGGGTGCCCTGCATCCCGAATCGCTCGCCCAGGAAGTCCAGGCGCGCGGCGCGCATTACGGCATTGCGCTGGACGGCGACGCCGACCGCCTGCAGATGGTCGATGCCCGGGGCCGCATCTACAACGGTGACGAACTGCTCTACGCCATCGTGCGCGAGCGCATGCAACGCCAGACGGTCGAGGGTGTGGTCGGCACGCTGATGACCAACTATGGTTTCGAGCTGGCGCTGCAGCGCCTGGGCGTGCCTTTCGAGCGTGCCAACGTGGGCGACCGCTATGTGCTGGAGCTGTTGCAGGCGCGCGGCTGGAAGTTCGGCGGCGAGAGTTCCGGCCACCTGCTGTGCCTGGATTGCCACACGACCGGCGATGGCACGATTGCCGCACTGCAGGTGCTGGCCGCGCTGCAACTGAACCAGACCTCGCTGGCCGACTGGATCGCTGATCTGCGCATGTATCCGCAGGTCATGATCAACGTGCCGCTCAAGCCGGGCCAGGATTGGAAGAACCATGCCGGCCTTGCCGCGGCCAGGGAGCAGGTCGAGGCCGAGCTGGCCGGGCGCGGCCGGGTCCTGATCCGGGCCTCCGGCACCGAGCCGAAGCTGCGGCTGATGGTCGAGGCCGAGGACGCCGCCTTGGCGCAGTCCAGCGCCAATAAGCTGGCCGCCAGCCTGGCGTGACGTTGCGGCAGCAACTTTCCTGCAACGCGGCCCGCCCTGTGCGGGCCGTGCTGTAACTGGATGAAAGACCGCTGTGTCCTGCGCACTTCGCGCGGCCGGCGTAAACTTCATAGTCAAGTAACACTATCGTCAGAACACTGACATGACGCGCGTCCACACTTGCTGCATATTTAGGAGCCTCGCGCAATGCTTGAACTAGCCCGTTTGGACAAAGTGGCCGATGGCGCCAATGGTTGGCCCGGGGCTGGGCTGCGAACGCTGGCTGTTGGTCTGGCCCGCACGCCCGAAGAAGTCGAACAGATCCAGCGTCTGCGCTACCAGGTCTTTACCCAGGACATGGGCGCTGTTTTTCCCGACGCCAAGGACGGTATCGAATGCGATCGCTTCGATCCCTGGTGCGAACACCTGATGGTCACCGAACTGGATACCGGCCGTGTCGTGGGCACCTACCGCATTCTCACGCCTGAAAAGGCCCGCGAGGCGGGGGGCTACTATTCCGAGTCCGAATTCGATCTGACCGGCCTGGGACCGTTGCGCAACGAAGTCGTCGAACTGGGCCGCTCCTGCACGGCGGCCGATTATCGCGGCGGTGCGGTCATCATGTTGCTGTGGGGCGGCCTGGCCGAGTTTCTGCGTCGTGGCGGCCACCGCTATGCGCTGGGTTGCGCCAGTGTCAGCCTGCGCGATGATGGCGTCACGGCCGCCGAGGTCTGGCGCACGGTGGCGCGCCAGTTGCCCAAAGAGGGTGAGCCGCGGGTCACGCCGCTGCACCGTTATCCGGTCGAGCGCCTGGACAGCACGTTGCCGGCCCGCGTTCCGCCGCTGATCAAGGGCTATCTGAAACTGGGCGCGCGCGTGTGCGGCGAGCCGGCCTGGGATCCGGATTTCAATGCGGCCGACTTCCCGGTCCTGATGGACATGCAGGCCATGGACGAGCGCTACAAGCGCCACTTCCGACTGGTATGAATGAAAAACGCCGGGCTAGCCCGGCGTTTTTCATTCAGTGCTCGCGCCGCGTGAACGTGAAGCCGACCTTGCGCCATTCGGCCACCTCGGCCTGCAGCGTGAAGTCGGTCAGTGGGTGATTGTCCAGCCACTCCTGGGGAATATCCATGAGGATTTCCTTGCCTTGGACACTCAGGTCAAAGGGCAGGGCGGTATCTTCGCGACGGCGCAGCAGCAGGGTAGCCATGCGCAGGCACAGGATGGCCACCCATTGCGCGTGGCTGCGCACCAGCGGCTCGGCCTTGGCCAGCTTGCCCTGGTGGGCCAGCGCCAGCAAGGCCATCAGCTGTTGGTCGGCATGCGAGAAGCCCGGCATGTCGGCGTGGCCCAGCACATAGGCGCTGTGCTTGTGATACGCGTTATAGGCGATGGACTGGCCGACCTCGTGCAGATCGGCTGCCCAGCCGATGGCGTTGCGCAGGTCGGCACGCTCCGAGCCCTCGGGCAGCAGGGCATCGAACAGCGTCAGGGCCGTCTGGCGTACCCGGCGGGCCTGGTTGACGTCGACGTGATAGCGCTTCATGAACTGGCGCACCGATTCGTTGCGCTTGTCGTGCTGGTCATCGCGGCCCAGCAGGTCATACAGCACGCCCAGGCGCAAGGCGCCGTCGCCGGTATGCATGCTTTCGATGCCCAGCTCATCGAACAGCGCGCTCATGATGGCCAGTCCGCCGGGCAGCACGTCGGCGCGTTCCAGCTTGATGCCGGGCAGCTCGGAGGGCACTACTTTGCCGGAGCGGATGATGCGGTCTTTCAGCTTGGCCATGCCGGCGGCCGTGATGGCCTTGGCGAAACCACACTCGGTCAGGATGGCGAACAGCGCCTTGGCCGTGCCCGAGGAGCCATAGGCTTCTTTCCAACCGGTCTTGCGGTATTGCTTGGCGATGACCTCGATTTCGCGCCGGGCGGCAATCTCGGCCTGCTTCATGGCTTGCGCGCTGACATTGCCATCGGCAAAGAAATGGCGGCTGTAGCTGACGCAGCCCATGTACAGCGAGGACATCAGGCTGGGCTCGGTTCCTTTGCCGATGATGACCTCGGTGGAGCCGCCGCCGATGTCGATCACCAGGCGCTTGTGGGGCGAGGGCGGCAGGCTATGCGCCACGCCGGTGAAGATCAGGCGGGCTTCTTCGCGCCCGGCGATCACCTCGATGGGAAAGCCCAGCGCGGCCTCGGCCAGCGGCAGGAACTCGTTGGTATTGCGCGCGACACGAAAGGTATTGGTGGCGACGGCGCGCACGCGGCTTGGGTGAAAGCTGCGCAGGCGCTCGCCATAGCGTTCCAGCACGCACAAGGCGCGGTCGATCGCCTCGGGACCCAGGGTCATGTCCTGCCCCAGCCCGGCGGCGAGCCGGACGGTCTCTTTCATGCGGTCGATTTGGTAAATCTGCGCGACCCCATCCTGCTGGATGACTCGGCCGATGGACAGGCGGAAACTATTGGACCCGAGGTCCACGGCTGCCAGAAGATGATCCATTTTGCTTGTGGCTTAGATGGTAATTGGCCCGATTATAGAGACTCAATATGACAGCGCTGGCCGGGCGGCCCTGAGCGGCGGTCGCGGCAGGGGATGCGGCCCGGGCCGGGCCCGCAATTGACAGCGGCTATGGACTGGCGGACAGTCATGGAACCGTCATGATATTGCAGTAAAACCACGGGCTGTCCCTTTGCTTGGAACCTAACAATGGCCATTCGCTTGCCTGACGAACCCTTGCTGCTGAATCGCGAATTGTCGCTGCTCAAATTCAATGAAAGAGTGCTGGCGATGGCCGAGAATCCTGCCACGCCCCTGCTTGAGCGGCTGCGCTACGTCTGTATCGTCAGCTCCAATCTGGATGAGTTCTTCGAAATCCGGATTTCCAGCCTGAAAGAACAGCAAAGACAGAACCCCAAGGTGATCGGCCCGGACGGGCGGACCCCGGACGAAGCCTTCGAGGAAGTGCAGCGCGCGGTGCACGCGCTGGTGAACCGGCAATACGATCTGCTCAATGACCAGATCCTGCCACGCCTGCAAAAGGAAGGTATTGCGCTGCATCATGCCTCCGAGTGGGACGAGGCCCAGCAGGCCTGGGCCCACGAGGTCTTCGTGCGCGATGTGATGCCCTTGCTCACGCCGATCGGCCTGGATCCGGCTCACCCGTTTCCGCGCGTCTACAACAAAAGCCTGAACTTCATCGTGGCGCTCTCGGGCGCCGACGCCTTCGGGCGCGAGGCCACGATCGCGGTGGTGCAGGCTCCGCGCGCGCTGCCGCGCCTGATCAAGATGCCCAGCGAGCTGTCCGGGCATCCCGAAGGCTACATTCTGCTGACCTCGTTGCTGCGCGCCTTCGTGGGCGAGCTCTTCCCCGGCCTGCAGATGCTGGGTTGCTACCAGTGGCGCGTGACACGCAACAGCGATCTGTTCGTCGATGAAGAAGAAGTCACCAACCTGCGCCAGGCGCTGCAGGGCGAACTATCGCAGCGCAACTTCGGCGCGGCCGTGCGCCTGGAAATCGACAAACTCACGCCGCCGGACCTGGAGGCTTTCCTGCAGCGCGAGTTCTCGCTTACGCCTGCCGATACCTACCGTGTCAATGGTCCGGTGAACCTGTCGCGCCTGATGCAGCTGTGCAATGCCGCGACCCGGCCTGAACAGCTGTTCTCCAGTTATCAGGCCCCGATCCCAGCGCCCTTTGACCGGGTGGGTGATCGTCCGGCCGATCTTTTTGCCGCGGTGGCCGAGCGCGACCGCCTGCTGCACCATCCCTATCAGTCCTTCCAGCCCGTGATCGACTTCCTGACGGCGGCGGCGCTGGATCCGGATGTCATGGCCATCAAGCAGACCATCTACCGCACGGGCGAGGACTCCGAACTGATGCAGATCCTGCTGGCCGCCGCCCGTGCCGGCAAGGAAGTGACGGTGGTGGTGGAGCTGATGGCGCGCTTTGACGAGCAGACCAACATCAACTGGGCGGCCCGCCTCGAAGAAGTCGGCGCGCACGTCGTCTATGGCGTGGTGGCGCACAAGACCCACGCCAAGATGGCGCTCGTGCTGCGGCGCGAGAAAGGCCGCCTGCGCCGCTATGCCCACCTGGGCACCGGCAACTATCACCCGCGCACCGCGCGCCTGTATACCGACTTTGGTTTGCTGACGGCCGATCCGCGCCTGTGCGAAGACATGGACAAGGTCTTCGGCCAGCTCACCGGGTTGGGCGCGCGGCGCGAACTCAAGGCCTTGCTGCAGTCGCCCTTCACCCTGCATACCAGCATGGTCGAACTCATCCGCGCCGAGGCCCGCGCGGCCAAGGCGGGGCGGCGCGCCCGCATCATGGCCAAGATGAATTCCTTGCTTGAAGCGCAGATCATCGAGGAGCTCTACAAGGCCAGCCAGGCCGGCGTGAAGGTCGACCTGATCGTGCGCGGCGTGTGCGCGCTGCGCGCCGGCGTGCCTGGGCTGTCGGAGAATATCCGTGTGCGCTCCATCGTCGGGCGCTTTCTGGAGCACTCGCGGGTGTTCTGCTTCCATGCCGATGGCAAGGAAACCGTGTATCTGTCCTCGGCCGATTGGATGGACCGTAACTTCTTCCGGCGCGTGGAGGTGGCATTCCCGATCTATGACAAGGCGCTCAAGAAGCGGGTCATCGAGGAAGCCTTCACGTTCGCCCTGCGTGACAACCAGTTGTCATGGCAGCAGCGTGCCGACGGGAGTTATACCCGGGTGCAAAGCCGCCGCCAGCCCTTCAATGTGCATCATTTCCTGATGGAGCGCCTGGGCGGGGCCGCCTGATGGCCGGGCGCCGGGTAACGAAACGTTGTCCGGCGCCAATTCGTAACGCGGCCAATATGACTGTCACTATCTTGTCACGTTGCTTCCTTAAGATGACATCCGTCAGCCAAGAGCGGGTGTATTGCCCGGCGGGCTTTTTACCCAAGCGCACAAAAGGAACCAACGATGTTCAAGCGTGTCTTCAAGCAGATTTCCCTCGGCGCCGCCCTGAGCGCTGCCGTCTTTGCCGCCCAGGCCACCGATATCACCGGCGCCGGCGCATCCTTCCCGTACCCCATCTACGCCAAGTGGGCTTCCGACTACAAGGCAGCCACCGGCAATGCCGTCAACTACCAGTCCATCGGTTCGGGCGGCGGCCAGCAGCAGATCAAGGCCAAGACTGTCGACTTCGGCGCTTCGGATGACCCGATGAAGGCTGCCGACCTGGAGCAGGCCGGCCTGCTGCAGTTCCCCGCCGTGATCGGCGGCACCGTGCCGGTCGTCAACGTGGACGGCGTGGCGCCGGGCCAGCTGAAGCTCTCGGGCAAGATCCTGGGTGATATCTACCTGGGCAAGATCAAGAAGTGGGACGACGCTGCCATCAAGGCACTGAACCCCGACCTGAAGCTGCCGTCGGCCGACATCATCGTCGTGCACCGTTCGGACGGCTCGGGCACCACCTTCGGCTGGACCAACTACCTGTCGAAAGTCTCGCCCGACTGGAAGAACACCGTGGGTGAAGGCAAGGCTGTCAAGTGGCCCACCGGCCAGGGTGGCAAGGGCAACGAAGGCGTGGCCGCCTACGTTGGCCAACTGAAGAACTCGATCGGCTATGTCGAGTACGCCTACGCCAAGCAGAACAAGCTGGCCTGGACGCAGCTGCAGAACAAGGCTGGCAAGTTCGTGCAGCCCGAGCAGAAGGCCTTCGCCGCCGCTGCCGCCAACGCCGACTGGAAGGGCGCCCCGGGCATGGGTGTGGTGCTGACCGACGAGCCGGGCGATGAGTCCTGGCCCGTGACCGCCGCCACTTTCATCCTGGTGCACAAGGTCCAGGACAAGCCGGCCCAGGGCCGCGCGGTGCTGGAGTTTTTCGACTGGGCCTTCAAGAATGGTGCCAAGTCGGCTGAGGCGCTGGACTACGTGCCGCTGCCCCAGAACGTGACCGATGAAATCCGTGCTGCCTGGAAGACTGTCCAGACCACGGACGGCAAGGCAGTCTACTAAGCCTGCCTGAAACCCGGTGCGTCTGCCTTGCGGCGGGCGCGCCGGGTCTCTGTCTCTGCCCCCTTCTCCTGACATGGCATCGAAAGGAAAGTCCCTCCATGAGCGCGGTAATGGATAATAGTGCGCCGCTGCCTCAAGGCAAGGCAGAACCCACCACTGGCACGCCTACGCCTATGAAGCCAAACAACAACGCGCTGATGGATGCGCTTTTCCGGAACCTGACCCGCCTGTTCGCC
>JAEWJD010000376.1 GCA_023386765.1 Pseudomonadota bacterium
GCCAGCGCCTGAACAACGAACACAGCGCCGGCGCCGGCGCAAGGAAGGAGAGTTGAGATTAACCAAACCCACAAGCTGATCTACCGTGTCGCTGAAGCCAGGAAAGCACTGGGCGTCTCGACCGTGACGATCTACCGGATGTGCCAGCGAGGCTAACTCGTCAAGGGTAAGATCGGCGCCACCAATGGGTAGCTAGAATAAATTCTGACTGAAAATAAATACCAACCCACTGATTTTTATACTTTTTTTAATAATTGACGATAACACTACGACATCATCTTAATTTGACGAGGCGGGCCCGCCCCCCCCTTTCCCCAGCCCCGGCCCGTGCCGGGGCTTTTTTTATGTGTCGGGTCTGCTCGACCCTGTCCGCGGAACAGGCCGGGGTTTCCCTGGCTTTCTTTTCGCTGAATGCTTCGCTGATAATTCATCAAACTAAGACACTCGGTGTTACATAATAGAAAACAACACGCTGCCGCGCCGGGTGAAAGCTGACCGGCCGCCAGGCAGAAACGGAAATTGCCGCTTATTTCAGGTAGGGCCGACGATGAAGCCTGAACGCTTGCTGTCAGTGGAACGCGCCTTGTTGGCGGGAGTGCTGTCCGACACAGCCTGGAATGAGGGCCTGATGCAGCTTGCCGACCTGGCCAAGGCATCCTATCTGGCGATCATGACGCGGGATGAGCGCAGCGGACAGTTTCATGTCCTGGAGCCGGTAGAGGTATCGCCGAAACTGTTGAAGGACTACGAATCGGAGTTTCGCGACATCAATCCGATGAATGGCATGCGGGATGTGCTGTCGAAAGACGGCGAACAGTATCTGGACTGGAGCGCGCTGGGCCACACATTCATCCGACGCAGCCGCTATTACCAGGACTTCATGCGCAGCTACGACCTGGGTTATCTGATGGCGCACCGGGTGGATACGCCTGAATCCCCGGGCAGCATTTTGTCCATTCACAAATTGGCAGGGGAAGCGGCCTTCGAGCAGGAGGATGCTGCCGCCATCGCCGCAGTGCATGGCAGTCTGCAGCAGACCCTGCGCCTGCGGCAACGCCTGCAAGGCTTGCAGCAAGCCCAGTTGTGGCAGCGCAGCGCACTCAATGCGCTTAGCTTTCCCATCATGATGGTCGATCCCGTGGGTTACGTGAAGCAGGCCAACCGCGCGGCCGAGGTGTGGCTGTCGCAGCCGCAATGCCCATTGGCCTCCCGAAGCAGGTTGCGCGACCGCGAAGCCGTGCTGGAGATCGTGCACCAGGCTCAGGGGAGAAACGGCCAGGCGCCCCGGGTCGCGTCGGTGCGTTTGTCGGATGCAAAACAGCAGGCGGGTGCCGTCTGCGTGGCACTGCCGGTGGACGAAGAACAGGCCACGCCGGGCACCTCCGGCCGCATTGCCCTACTGATGGTGTGGCCGTTGCAGCCCAAGGAGCCTGCCCGTGTTCTTTTGCAGCAGGTGTTCGGCTTGAGCCTGAGCGAAGCGCGTGTGGCCGAGAAACTGGCGCTGGGCCATACGCCCCAGGAAATCGCGATCCTGCAGTCGCTGGGCGAGTCGACGATACGCTCGCACATCAAGATGATTTTCCGTAAAACGCACGTGCATCGCCAACATGACCTGGCTCGACTGCTGACCGAACTGGCGTTGATCGACAGCCCGATCAACGGCCATGACAACTAGGGCCGCGCAGCGCTGAGCGTTATGGGGTGTCGGTTTTGTACGAAATCCCGCCAATTTGGCCATCCTGCTGGCAAGCGCTCGATAGACTGCGCTTATTCGCTCCGACCCCCAAAGGACGCGGCCTTGCTGGCCGGCGTCAACGGTTCGGCGCCGTGATCACGACGCCGTCCGGGCCGGAACCACGTAGCCAGGAACTGGATCATGCGCAAGCAAACCTCCGCTCTCGCCAAAACCGCCGCTCCCGCATGGAGCCTTGCGGGACACGACAACCCGGCCGCGCGAGACGCAGCCCTTCAGCGGGAACAGAAAACCGTGACCCTGTGGCTGTCGCCGGATGTGGCGATGGCTTTCTCGAACCCCGAAGTCGAGGTCAATGCAGCGCTGCGCGACTGGCTGGCCACCCATCCTGCCGGTTGAGGCGCAGGCCCGCTACCGCCACGACGGCACAAACGAAACGGGCGCCTCCCTGGTGGAAGGCGCCCGGAAGAAGGTCCGCGTGAACGGCAGACTCTCTTTGCAAGGAAGGCCAGTCTAACGGATGAGCGCCTGAGGAAATATGACGGTTCGTAAAAACCCCATATTTTCAGACATGAGCCCGCTCAATCGTCCCGGAACTGCATGTTGTAGAGCGTGGCATACAAGCCGCCGGCCGCCAGCAGTTGCGCGTGTGGGCCGTGCTCGACGATGCGCCCGGCATCCATCACGATGATGCGATCGGCATTCTGCACCGTGGACAGCCGGTGCGCGATGACCAGCGTGGTGCGCCCGTGCATGAGACGCTCCAGCGAGCTTTGCACCTGACGTTCGGATTCGTTATCCAGTGCCGACGTTGCTTCGTCCAGGATAAGGATGGGTGCGTTCTTGATCAGCGCCCGCGCAATGGCCAGACGCTGGCGCTGCCCGCCGGACAGACGGGCCGCGTTCTCCCCTACCTGCGTATGAATCCCTTGCGGCTGGCTTTTGACGAATTCATGCAGATTGGCGTCGGCGAGCGCAGCCAGGATGCGTTCATCATCGGCCTTCTTGCCCAAGGCGCCATAACCGACGTTGGCAGCGATGGTGTCATCGAAAAGCACAACATCCTGGCTGACCAGCGACAGATGGGAACGCAGGCTGCGCAGATTCAGTTCATTGATGGGTACATCATCGATCAGGATCTCGCCCGACGTCGGAAGCACGAAG
Organism: Pseudomonadota bacterium; assembly: GCA_023386765.1. Classification (GTDB taxonomy): domain Bacteria; phylum Pseudomonadota; class Gammaproteobacteria; order Burkholderiales; family Burkholderiaceae_B; genus Bordetella. Next base: position 2,858 of record JAEWJD010000376.1, read on the forward strand.
CGTGGCAGCATGTTGACAAGCGTCGTTTTACCGCTGCCTGAGCGCCCGACCAGCGCGATGGTCTGCCCCGGCTCGACCGTGAAGTCGATATCGCGCAGGGTATCGTGATCCGCGTCGGGATAGCGATGCGCGATCTGACGGAACTGGATCTTGCCGCGTACCGGCTCAACCAGCTCGCGGGTGCCTTCGTCAACCTCGGGGATCTGGTCCACCAGCGTGAAGACGCTTTCGGCGGCAACCAGCATTTTCTGCATTTTGCTGGCGAGGTTGGTCAGGCGCTTGATCGGATCGAAGATCTGCGCCAGCGCGCTCATGAAGGCGGCGAAGGCACCAGCCGTAAGCGCACCCATATTGGCCTGGCCCAGGGCAACCGCAATGACAGCGGCAACGGCCACCGAAATACAGACCTGGGTCAGGGGTGTGAGCGCCGCATCGGCGACCGCCGTGCGCATGGCAAAGCGGCGCAGGCGTGCATTCACATAGGCAAAGCGGCCTCGCTCGACCTCGAAGCCATCAAAAAGCTTGACCACCCGCTGGCCATCGATGCCCTCGCTCACCACGCGGGTCAGCTCAGCGTTCATGTTGACGGTTTCACGGTTGATGCGCCGCAGGCGGCGGGCGAACTTGCGGGCAATCCAGATCGAGACAGGCATCACCACCAGGATGATGACCGTGAGCAGCCAGGACATGTACAGCAACACGCCAATCAGCGAGATCACCACCAGGGTTTCACGCACCAGCACCGTCAGGACGTCAGTGGCGTAACCGGTGACGTTGCCGGCGTCGATGGTGAAGCGGTTCAGCAGCCGTCCGGTATCGCCGCGCTTGAAGTCCGCATCGGGCAGGCTCAGAAGACGGTCGAACATCTCGCGCCGGATGCCAAGCAGCACGTTGTTGGCCACCCAGGCCAACAGATAGTCGCTGAAGAAATTGCACACGCCGCGCAGGAAGATCAGCCCCACCACGGCCAGCGGCACCGTCCAGATGTACTGCGGTTTGTCGCCGGCGAAACCACCGTCGATCAGCGGTTTCATGATGACGGCCAGGGTGGGTTGGGTCGCGGCAGCCCCCGCCATCAGGAGAACGGCCAGCAGCAGCCCCCGCCAATGGGAGCCGACGCGGCTGTAGATCCGGTGCCACAGCACCGACCTGACCGGCTCGTTGCCGGCGCTTGCATCACGTACGCCTGAAGTCAAGACTCAACTCGCTTGAATACAATCATGGGCAGAATTGTACCCTCGTGCCCGCCGACGGCAGGCCCAAGCCGATAAACCCGCCCGCCAGGGCCAAGCCACTGACTATGTCCGCTCTTCCCACCCTTTACGTACGCGTGCCCAACTGGGTGGGCGACGTCTGCATGAGCCTGCCCAGCCTGCATCTGCTGCAGGCCAGCGGCCTGCCGCTGGTGATCTGCGCCCGCCCCTGGGCTCGCGACCTGCTCGACGGGCTGCCCAAGTCGGATTTTCTGCCCATGAGCGGGCGTTGGCGCAGCGATCGCGCCACGGTCGCACGCCACCGCGCCGCGCAGGGGCGCCCCGCAGCACGTGGACTGCTGCTGCCCGACTCTTTGTCGAGCGCAGCGGTCTTGCGCCTGGCCGGGATACCGGCCGCAGGGTATCGCGACGACGGGCGCAGCCTGCTGTTGCGCTGGCCTGTCGCCAAGCCGGCCGCGCCGCTGCACGCCGTGCAGTCCTGGTACTACCTCACGCGCCAGGCCCTGCAGGCCTGGGGTTTGCCCGCCGGCGCGCCGGATGCGGGCCCGTCGCTCGACCTGCCCGTGACCGAGAGGCACCGCAACGAGGCCGGTGCCGCCTTGGCACAGGCCGGCCTGGCAGGCCGCCCTTTCGTGCTGATCGCGCCGACCGCCACCGGCCTGCACAAAGGAAAAATCAAAGTGTGGCCTCAGTTCGACGCCTTGACGCGGCGCTTGCAAAGTGAGGGGCATACCGTGGTAATGTGCCCCCCTGCGCAGGAAGCGCAGGCAGCCCGGGAAGCCGCGCCCAGCGCGCAGCTCCTGCCGCCCTTGGGCCTGGGGGCCTTTGCCAGCCTGACTGCGAGCGCCGCGCTCGTCATCTGCAATGACTCCGGCGTCTCGCACCTGGCTGCCGCGGCGAACGCCCGCGAACTCACTCTGTTCGGCGTGACGCGGCGCGAGCGTACCGGCCCCTGGTCGGCGCGAGCCGTGTGCCTGGGGACCGAAGACGCCTGGCCCGCGCTGCCCGAGGTCGAGAACACGGCGCTGCAGCTGTTGGCCGAGGCAGGCACTTAGCAAGTACGTGGATATGGAAATCAATAGCTATCTCACCAACCTCATCATCCCGATCAATCTGTGCATCGCCCTGATCGTGGCAGGCGTGGTGCTGGGCTTGCTGCGCTGGCGCAAGACCGCTGCCGCCCTGGTGGCCGCAGGACTGATCTGGGTGCTGGCCTGGTCGCTGCCGGCAACCTCGCTGTGGCTGGGCGGCGCACTCGAACACCGCTATCCCTATCAGGATCCCCAGCAAGCGCCCACGGCCGATGCCATCGTCGTGCTGGGAGGCAACACGGCCAACGGCCGCGCCAATTGGTTCCTGCCCTATGACAAGGACACCGCGATCATGCGGGTGGACACGGCGGCCGACCTTTATCTGGCCGGCCGCGCACCCAAGGTCGTGCTGTCGGGCGGAGCTCTGGAGGGCAATGTCAGCGAGGCCCAGGGCATGGCGCACCGCATGCGCCAGCATGGCGTGCCCGACTCGGCCCTGGTGCTGGAAAACGCCAGCCGCAATACCTACGAAAATGCCGCCCTGACCGAAGACACGCTGCGCGCCAACGAAATCAAGAAAGTCCTGCTGGTGACCTCGGCGCTGCACATGCCGCGTTCGATGGCGGCCTTCTCCAAACAGGGCGTGCAGGCCATCGCGGCCCCGGCTCCGCCCCAGATCGTGCTGCCTCCGGACTCGACCCTGTCGCCCTGGCTGCCGGACGCCCGCACGTTGGACGCCAGCCGTTCCATCATCAAGGAGTATGCGGGCTTGCTGGTTTACTGGCTGCGTGGCTGGGTATAAGGCCATGCAATGCCGCTCCGGCTGCGCGGCCTGTTGCATCGCGCCCTCGATTTCCAGCCCCATTCCCGGAATGCCGCAGGGCAAACCCGCCGGCACGCCCTGCGTGCAACTGGACGCGCAACAACGCTGCCGCATCTTCGGCCAGCCGGAGCGCCCGGCTGTCTGCGGCTCGTTGCAGCCCAGTGCCGACATGTGCGGCAGCAGCCGGCACGATGCCCTGCATTGGCTGACCTGGCTGGAGCGCGAAACGTCGGTTTCCTGACCCCTGCCAGCCCTCGCCCACCATGACCGATCCCGTGACGATCCGCAGCCTGGACGGCGCTCAGGCCACAGCGTTGGCCGATGCCTTGGCCGATATCCTGATCGACTGCGTCGAGGGCGGTGCTTCAGTAGGGTTCATGCCGCCCCTGACCGTGGCGGCCGCGCGGGACTTCTGGCATGGGGTGGCCGCAAGCGTGGCACGCGGCGAGCGCATGCTGCTGATCGCACAGGACCCGGCCGGTACGGTGCAGGGCACCGTGCAACTGGTCACCGCCATGCCGCCGAACCAGCCGCATCGTGCCGATATCGCCAAGATGCTGGTACACCGCCGTGCCCGGCGCCAGGGCGTGGCAGGCCGTCTGCTGGCCGCGGCCGAGCAGGCGGCAAGCGCGCAAGGGAAACACGTGCTGGTGCTGGATACCGAAACAGACGGAGCAGCCGAGCGCCTGTATGCGCGCCACGGCTGGATCCGGGTCGGTGAGATCCCGAACTACGCCCTGAAGCCTGACGGCCGCCCCTGCGCCACCACCTACTTTCACAAGCCGCTGTAAGCACGGCGGCCTGCCTGGCCTAGCGCTTGCGGGGTTGCGCAGCAAGCACCTCACGGTAAAGCGCTTCATAGCGGCCGGCGACTGCCTCCCAACTCTGGCGCACCGCCAGCTGATGGCCGGCCTGCGCCAGTGCGGCGCGCAACGCCGGATCGCCGCCAAGACGCCCGAGCGCTGCCGCCAGGGCCTGACCATCGCGCGGGTTCTGCAGCACCAAGGCGTCTTCGCCATCGTTCAGATACTGCGCAAAACCGCAATAGGCCGGCGGGCTGATGACCACCGGCAGGCCGTGGGCCATTGCCTCCAAGGGCGCCATGCCGAAGCTGTCATTCAGGGTGGGATGCGCGTAGATATCTGCCGCAGCGTAGTAGCGATCGACCTCGGGCGTGGGATCCACCAGGCAGACGCGATCGGCCACCGGGCTTTGCGCCACGGCCTGGCGCGCCGGTGCATCGGCGCCGACCACCAGCAGCCGATAGATGGCGGGCAAGTGTTCCAGTGCCGCCAGCAGCGCCGGCAAGCCCTTGCGCAGCGGATTGCGCGCCACCAACAGACAGGCCATCTGGCCCTCGGCCAAGCCAAGCGCCGCGCGTGTCTCGGCACGTTGGCCCGCTGGCGGCGGCGCCGGCAGATGCACGCCCGGCGCAATGGTCGTGACCGGCAGGGTCCGCCCGTAGGCCGCGTGCAGCTGTTCTACGATCAGTTGCGACACGGCCACGACCTGCTTGCCCGGCACCTGGCGAACGCGAAAGTGTTCCAACCACAGGTAGGTCGCCAGCCTCGGGCTCATCCAGGCGGCCAGGCCTCGCCAGAAGCCAGCACCGTGCAGCCGGTTATAGCGCACCGGCGTGACGTGCATCACCTGCACCTGCCCGGCCCAGCCATTCATGTGGGAATGCACGATATCGAAACCACCCTGGCGCGTCAGGCGCCAGGCCCGCCAGGCGAAGTACAGCACCCGCATCCAGCTTGGCAGACGCCGGCTGACCCGCACCGGCAGATAGGGGAGCTCAAGATCACTGTCGTACTCGCGTGCGATGACGCTGACGTCATGCCGGGCCGACAGCACCCGCATCAGTTCCACCCCGTAGGCTTCGGCGCCGCCAAAGCGTTTACCGAAGCGGTCGACCAGCAGGGCTATGCGCAGGCGCGGTTCAGCGCCGGCGGCGGTCTTCATAGCCGGTCAGCGTCTTGAGCAGGAAAGTGGGCAAGCGGGTGGAACGCGACACAGTGACCCGCGGCAGCCCGAAAGGATCGTCGGCCGCCGAGGCACGCCCACGCACCGTCAGGGTGGCGTTGTCGTAACCGGCCTCGCGTGCCATGGCCAGGTGCTCCTGGCCGTGATCGCCATAGGGGTAGCAGAAGGCGGTCACGGGCGCCCCCACGACCTGTTCAAGCACGTCCTTGGACTGGCGGATCTGGCGGCGCGCCTCATCCGGCGCCATCTGCGGCAGATGCACGTGATCCAGCGTGTGCGACCCGACCTCGTGGCCCGCGTCGTGCCATTGGCGGATTTCCGCCGCGCTCATCAGGCCGGAGTGCGGAATGCCTTTTTCGGCATCCCAGACGTTGCCGCCATCGAGCTGGTTGGCGACGAAATAGTTGGTGGCGGTGAACCCCACATCGGCCAGCACGGGCGCCGCGTTGTCCAGCACGTTGCGATAGCCGTCGTCAAAGGTGACGCCAAAGACCTTGCCCTGGCGTTCGCCGCGAAGATAGGGCATGAGATCGCGCATGGAAAGGCCGCGATAACCCAGCCGGCGCATCCAGAGCATCTGGCGGCGGAAGTCGTCCGGGTGCACGGTCAAGCCGCGATACGGCGTGCCACGCGGCCCCGGCGTGCCGATCTGGTGATACATGAGGATGGGATAGGAGTTCATGCGGACAATTATAGAACTTGCGCCTCAGCGGCCGGCCAGCGCGGCGACATACACGTCCATCGTGGCGCGGGCGAAGTCGTGCAGATTGAATTCCCGCAGCGCCTTCTCGCGCGCAGCCTGCCCCATGCGCTCCAGCATGGCCGGATCGGCCAGCATATCCTGCAACACCCGGGCGATGGCCGGGACGTCACGCGCGGGCACGATCCAGCCATCCTGGCCCGGGGTGATGTTCTCCGGCAGCCCCCCGGCGTCACTGGCGAGCACCGGACGGCCAATGGCCATCATTTCGCGGCAGGCGAAGGACAGCGCTTCGCGATAGGAGAGCACATAGCCCGCGTGGCAGGCGGCCAGGGCCGCACGCACGTCATCGAGCAGGCCGGGAAACACCATCTGATCCTGCATGCCGGCGGCACGCACGCGCGCCAGCTTGGCCTCATTGGGCGGATCGCCGGCCACCAGAATGCGGACACGCTGGCGCAATGGCTCGGGCAGGCTGCCCGCCGCCTCCACCAGGTCCAGCCAGCCCTTGTCGAAATCGGTACCGCCGGCGCTGCCAAGCAGCAACTTGCCGCGCCAGTTCTCGCCGAAGTACAGGGCGTGCAACCTGTCCTGGCTGCCCTCGGCCGGCGGCGCGTAGAAATGGGTATCGATCCCATGCCGGATCGTACTGATGGGCACCCGTCGGTAGGGGGAGTCTTCCACCAAGCGGCGAACGTAGTCGCTCACGGCGATGACGTGATCGGTGGCCAGACGGGCTCGCAGCGCATTGCCCAGGCTGGTCAGCGGATGGTCATTGTGCTTGGTGAAGATGACCCGTGCACGGCGCCGCCCCAGGGTGGCGAGCATGACCTGTTTGTGATCGGCGCTGCCGTTGCAATGAATGATGTCAAAGCGCTCGCGCTCGATCAGCTGGCGCAGTTCGCGCCGGTCACCGAACCAGGAGGACAGCCGCGTGGTGTAGGTCATCGGCACCACGCGCACGCCCGGCACGGACTGCGCATAGCGGTACAGACGACTGGTCGAGGGCGTGGCCACGACGATTTCGTGTTCGGGCGCAAGCGCGCGCGCCAGGTTCAGGATGTAGGTGACGTGGCCGCCGCCGTTGCGCGGATGGAAATTGGTATAGAGAATCTTCACTTGGGCGGCTCGGGTTCGGACTTGAGCATCAGCTTGGCATAACGGTAAAAGCTGCCCGAGGCCGCCGTGACCGCCAGCACCAGGCCGTGACGGCCGTCGAGAAACCCGCGCCGCAGCAGGTAGATGCGTACGAAGGTCCAGAAACTGTGGCCCAGGGCAGTGAAGACATTGGCGCGCCGGCCCTTGGCGTGCATCATCGCGGCGCCATCCGAGGAATAACGGTTGACCTTGTTGATGAGGGACTCGAAATCCGGGTAGGGGTAATGCACCAGGTGGGGGCTGAGGCGTTCGACCTTGCCCTGGGCGACCACTTTTTCATGCACCACGGCATCGGTCAGGCGTGCCGTGCCGCGTTTCCAGAGCCGCAGGACATAGTCGGGCCACCAGCCGCTGTGGCGAATGAAACGCCCGCAGAACCACGACAAGCGGGGCATTTCGTAGGCCTGGGACTGGCCTTGGACCATGGCCTGGCGAATCGCATCAGCCAGCTCGGGCGTGACGCGCTCATCGGCATCGATGGACAGCACCCAGTCGCCGGTTGCCAGATCCAGGGCCCGGTTTTTTTGGGGGCCGAATCCGGGCCAGTCGGGCGTGATCTGTACCTTGGCACCGAAATTGCGCGCCAGTTCAACCGTGTCGTCGGTGCTGCCGGAGTCGACCACGATGAATTCGTCAGCGAAGGCGACAGACTCCAGGCAAGCCAGGATATTGGCCGACTCGTTCTTGGTGATGATGATGACCGACAGACTCATGCGCGCTTTCTCCAGCGTTTCTTCAGGCCCTTCCAGGCATGATAGAGCGGCCCCACGATTGGGTCGCGCGATTGCCAGATACGGCGATTGAGCCAGCCGCCGCCCCGGTTGCGCACCGCAAAGCGAAAGATATGGCCAGGATCGGTGCCGGGCCGGTTCTGGCCCAGCGGATCGGTGGTGTAGAGATGCCGGAAGCCGGCCTGCCTTGCGGCCTGGACGTAGTCGGCATCGAAATAGCCTTGCGGCCAGCAAAGATGGTCGCTGACTTCGCCCAGCCGAGCCTGCAGGGTGGTGCGCGAGTCGGCCAGTTCCTGCGCGACATGGCGCCGCTTGGCCTCGATATCCGGGCCGCACTCTTTGTCCCAGCGGGTATGCGTATGGGTATGCGAATGGAACTCGAAGGTGCCGGCATCCAGCATGGCTTGCACTTCGCTCCAGCGCAGCATGACGTCGTCGCTGCGGCCTTGCGCGATCAGGCGCTTGGATTCGTCGTGATCGACGTCGGCCGGAATCGGCTCGCCGCTGCCGGCATGCGGACGGGCGGCGCCCTCGCCGATCAGGCCGGTGATCAAGAAAATGATCCCGTGCATGCCGTAGCGCTGCATGATGGGATGGGCATGCACCCAGTTGTTCAGATAACCGTCGTCGAACGTGATCAGCACCGATTTCTCGGGCACAGGCTCGCCCGCCAGGTAGGCTGCGAACTGGTCGCCAGTCAGCGACTGGTACCCGGCGCGGGCCAGCGCCGCGATCTGGGCTTCGAACACGGCAGGCGTGGCGGCGATCATGCCGCCCTTGGGTGTGATGTGGTGATACATCAGCACCGGCACATTGGGTGCGTTTTTCATTATGTGAGCTCGGCCAGCCATTTGCGATAGACCGCTTCGGTGTTTTCGGCCAGCCGCTCGGGCGAGAACACGCCCTCTTCGCGCACCATGCGCCAGCCCGCCTGCCCCATGCGTCGGCGCAGCGCCGGATCTTCGATCAGGCGGCGCAGCGCTGCAGTCAGGGCGGCGCCATCCTTGGGCGGCACCAGGATGCCGGTGACATCGGGCCGCATCATTTCCGATACCCCACCCACGTCCGTGCCAATCACGGGCAGGCCGCTGGCCTCGGCCTCCACATAGACCGTGCCCGAGGCCTCCTGCTGCGTAGCCAACGCAAAGATGTCAAAGCCCGCCAACAGATTGGGCACGTCGCGTCGCGTGCCCATCAGGTGCACGCGCGCCTGCAGTCCCCGTTCGGCCACATAGGCCTGGGTCTGCTCGAACACCGGCGAGCCGCCCCCCACGAAAACCAGATGCAGGGCGGGATGGCTGGCCAGCAGCGGCGCGATGGCATCGATCAGGTCCTTGTGGCCCTTGGTGGCTCGCATCACCGCGACACAGCCCACGATCAGGTCGTCGGCGGCCAGACCCAGTTCGTCACGCAAGGTGGAGCGCTCGACCGGCGGCGGCAGCACGATGGGCGAGTACAGGGTGGCGATGTGATCGGGCGGCACGCCGCGCGCGATCAGGCCTTCGCGTACGTGATCGCTGACCGTGGTCACGCGCTGCGGCAAGCCGGTGTAGCTCCAGAGCGAGCCGACCTTGTTGGACAGATGGCGGGTGCGCACGATCAGCGGCGTGCCGGCCAATCTTGCGGCCGCCGCAGCAATCACGGTATCGCGCCGGCTATGGGTGTTGAGCACGTCGTAGCGCCCCTGCTTGAGCAGGCGGCGCAGCGCCAGCACGCCCTTCAAGTAATTCCACGGGCCGTCCATGTACAGCGTATGCACGGTAAAACCGGCATCGCGCAGGCGTTCACCCAGCTGGGCATCCGGCTGGACGATGGCCTCCATGTGGTGCCCCCGGTCACGCATGGCGTGCATCTCTTTGAAGATGCGCCCTTCCTGGCCGCCGAAGCTGGTGGCGGCCTCCGAATGAACGATACGCAAGGGACGCATCAGTAGCTTACCTCCACGCCCTCAGGCTTGGCCCAGTCGGCCAGGTTCTGCAGCAACGTATCCGCCATGCGGACCCGCCACTCCTCGCCCAGACGCACCGTGCAACGGAAATTGTCTTTGGTATAGATGATGTCCACCGGCACGCCGGGGATGCCGTTCTCGGGCTCGGCCCGGAAAGGATTGAGCAGCTGGCGCAAGCGCGCGGCGTCGGCCTGGCCGTTGAGCGTGACGCGCAGGGCGCGCGCGCGCGCCTCGCGGGCCAGCTGCAGGTCGAACAGGTTGTCGGCCACGATGCGCATGCCGCCGGAATACTCGTCATTGCTGACCTTGCCCTGCACAATCAGCAGCTGGTCTTCCTTGAGCCGGTTGCGATGTTTCTCGTAAAGTTCATTGAACACCGAGATCTCGACCTGCGCCGTGCCGTCATCCAGGACGGCGAAGACCATCTTGCCGCGCCGCGTCATCATGACGCGCACCCCGGCCAACACCCCGCACATCCATTGCAGGTCGCGTTGCGGCTCCAGCCGCGCCAGCGGCATGGGCACGATGCGGCGCACTTCATCGCGCCAGGAGTCGAACAGGTGGCCACTGAAGAAGTAGCCCAGCGCGGCTTTCTCTTCGGTGAGTTTGGTATGCAGATTCCAGGGGGCGACCTTGGCCAGCTCGCCAGCCACCACATCACTGCTGTCGTCACCGAACAGGGAGACCTGGTTGGCGCTGCGGGCCGCCTGCTCGGCGGCCTCCATGGCCGTGCCGACCGAAGCCAGCAGCGCGGCACGATTGGACTCGATGGTGTCAAAGGCGCCGGCGCGGATCAGCGCCTCGATGGTGCGCCGGTTGGCCGCGTGCTTGCTCACGCGCCGGCAGAAATCGAACAGGTTGGCGAAGCGGCCGCCCTCTTCGCGGGCGCGCAGGATCTCTTCGACGGCGCCCTGCCCCGTGCCCTTGACGGCACCCAGGCCATAGCGCATGGTGCGCGGCGGTTTGCCCTTGGCGGTCCAGGCGTCTTCGACCGGGGCGAAGCGGTAGCCCGACTCATTGACATCGGGAGGCAGGACTTCAACGCCGTTGTCGCGCGCATCGCGGCAGAAGATCTGCACCTTGTCCGTGTCATCCATGTCGGAAGACAGCGTGGCGGCCAGGAATTCGGCCGGATGATAGGCCTTCAGCCAGGCCGTCTGGTAGGCGATGAGCGCGTAGGCTGCCGAGTGCGACTTGTTAAAGCCGTAGCCGGCGAACTTCTCCATCAGGTCAAACAGCTTGACGGCCAGATCCGGGTCATGCCCCTTTTCCTGTGCGCCTTGCTGGAACAGCTCGCGGTGCTTGGCCATTTCTTCGGGCTTTTTCTTGCCCATGGCGCGCCGCAGCAGGTCGGCGCCACCCAGCGAGTAGCCGCCGATGATCTGCGAGATCAGCATCACCTGTTCCTGGTAGACGATGACCCCGTACGTGCTTTTGAGGGTGCCTTCCAGGTCCGGGTGGAAATAATCCACCGAGGCACGGCCGTGCTTGCGGTTGACGAAATCGTCGACCATGCCCGATTCCAGCGGCCCCGGACGGTACAGGGCCAGCATGGCGATGATGTCTTCGAAAGTGTTCGGCCGCAGCTTCTTGAGCAGCTCTTTCATGCCGCGCGATTCCAGCTGGAATACGGCGGTGGTATTGGCATCGCACAGCACTTTGTAGGCCGCCGGATCGTCCAGCGACAGCGCCATGATGTCGAAGTCACGCAACTCGGCATTGAACTGGCGCACATAGCGCACCGCCCAATCGAGAATCGTCAGGTTGCGCAGCCCAAGGAAGTCGAACTTCACCAGGCCGGCAGACTCGACGTCGTCCTTGTCGAACTGCGATACCGCGCTGTTTTCCTGGCCTGGCTGACAGTACAACGGGCAGAAGTCGGTCAGCTTTCCTGGCGCGATCAGCACACCGCCGGCGTGCATCCCGATATTGCGGGTCAAGCCTTCGAGGGGTTGCGCCAGATCGACCAGCGCACGGACTTCTTCTTCCTGGTCGTAGCGTTCTTTGAAGGCGGGCTCATCCTTGAGCGTGCGCTCCAGCGACCAGGGGTCAGCCGGGTTGAACGGAATCAGCTTGGACAGGCCGTCGCAGAACATATAGGGCATGTCCAGCACGCGCCCGGCGTCGCGCACCACGGCCTTGGCGCCCAGGGTACCGAAGGTGGCGATCTGGCTGACCGCCGCGCGGCCGTATTTTTCCTTGACGTACTCGATGACGCGTTCGCGGTTGTCCTGGCAGAAGTCGATATCGAAGTCGGGCATGGACACCCGCTCCGGATTCAGGAAGCGCTCGAACAGCAAGTCATAGCGGATGGGATCCAGATCGGTGATCCCCAGCGCATAGGCCACCAACGAGCCGGCCCCGGAGCCCCGCCCCGGCCCAACCGGCACGCCGTTGTTCTTGCCCCAATTGATGAAGTCCTGCACGATCAGGAAGTAGCCCGGGAAGCCCATCTGGATGATGGTTTTGCACTCCCAGCGCAAACGCTCGTGGTAGATCGGCCGCTGACGATCGCGTTCGTCCGGGTCGACGAACAGGAACTCCAGACGCTTTTCCAGGCCCTCTTCGGAGAGTTGCACCAGATAATCGTCCAGGGTGACGCCATCAGGCGTCGGGAAAATCGGCAGCCGGGCCTTGCCCAGCACCAGCGACAGGTTGCAGCGCTTGGCAATCTCGACGCTGTTGGCCAGCGCCGAGGGGACGTCAGCGAAGCGCTGGTGCATCTCCTGCGAGCTGAGCAGATATTGCTGGGGCGAGAAGCGCTTGACCCGTCGCGGGTCGGCCAGGATTTCACCCTCGGCGATACACACGCGTGCCTCATGGGCCTGGAATTCGTCACCGTCCAGGAATTGCACCGGGTGCGTGGCCACCACCGGCAGGCCGGCCTGGGCGGCCAGACGCATGGCCGCCTGGGTATAGGCTTCATCACCGTCCATACCGGCGCGTTGCAGCTCGATATAGAAAGCCCCCGGAAACATCTCGTCCCACTGACGCGCCAGGGCCAACGCTGCGGCGCTGTTGCCCGCCTCCAGGGCATGGCCGATGTCGCCGCCCCGCCCGCCCGAGAGCACGATCAGGCCTTGCTGGTCGCGCAACCATTCGCGCCGCAGTTCGGCCCGGCCCTTGTACTGATTGGTGAGGAAGGACTTCGACAGCAGCTCACACAGGTTCAGGTAGCCGACATGATTGCGCACCAGCAGCAACGCCCGGAAGGGCTTGTCGCGGTCTTCATCATTGCTGATCCAGACATCGCTGCCGGCGATCGGCTTGATGCCGGCGCCACGCGCGGCCCGGTAAAACTTGATCAAGCCAAAGATATTGGACAGATCAGTCAGGGCCACGGCGGGCTGGCCGAGTTTGGCCACACGCTTGATGAGGCTGGGAATGCGCACGATACCGTCCACCACCGAGAACTCGGAATGGACACGCAGATGCACGAAAGGGGGGGGAGTTACTGCGGCTTCGGACATGGGCGGAATTGTACCTGCGCGCCTGCCCGCCTGGCGCTGTGCCGCGGCCCCCGCTCCCGGCGCGCCGGATGCCGTTTTTATCAAAACATCGGCGGCAAGGGATGTGGGACAATAAGAGACTTCACTTACGATACCGACAGGTAATCCGTCCCCAAATGAAATGGCTGATCCCCGGCCTCTGGCTGGTTTCCATCCTGTTTGCCCACTTCCGCGGCCGCGTGCGGCTGCCGTTGACCCGCCAACTGCTTGATCACTCGGTGATCCTGGCGCCGGTCAATGCCTTCATGGTGTTATGTTCGCGCGTGCCGACCACGCCCTACCTCACCAGCCGGGAAATTCCCGAACTGAAGGTGCTGGACGACAACTGGGAAATCATCCGCGACGAAGCCCTCAAGATGGCCGAGCTACGCCGCATCAAGGCGGCCGACAAGCATGACGACATCGGCTTCAATTCCTTCTTCAAGTACGGCTGGAAGCGCTTCTACCTGAAATGGTATGACGCCCGCCATCCCTCGGCCGAAGAACTGTGCCCCAAGACCGTCGCGCTGCTCAAGGGGTTGCCCAAGGTCAAGGCAGCCATGTTTGCCGAGCTGCCGCCAGGCGGCAAGCTCAACGCCCACCGCGACCCGTTTGCCGGCTCGCTGCGCTATCACCTCGGACTGGCCACGCCCAATGACGATCGCTGCTACATCGTGGTCGATGGCGACAGCTACAGCTGGCGCGACGGCGAAAGCGTGGTGTTCGACGAGACCTATGTCCACGAGGCGCACAACAAGAGCGAAGGCAACCGCATCATCCTGTTCTGCGACGTCGAACGCCCCCTGAAGTGGGGCTGGGCCGAGTCCTTCAACCGCTGGTTCGGCCGCAAGGTCATGTCGGCGGCCAGTTCGCCCAATGATGCCGGCGACCAGACCGGTGCCATCAACAAGCTGACCCACCTGCACTGGCGCATCGACCAGAAGCGCCGCCAGTTCAAGGCCTGGAACAAGACGGTCTACAAGATCACCAAGATCGCCCTGATCATCCTGGTCATCGCGCTCTTCCTGGCACTCTGAGCCTCGCTTCCCCGGCAGCCGACCCCGCCGGGGAGTGCCGACTCAGCGCTGCAAAGACTCCCAGGTCTTCATCAGCCGCTTGACGGATACCGGCATGGGCGTGCGCAGTTCCTGGGCGAACAGGGCCACGCGCAACTCTTCTAATAACCAGCGGAACTCGTCCAGGCGCGGATCGGATGCTCCCTTGAGCGCCGAGCGGGCGCGCTGATAGAGCGTGAGCAGTGGCGCCATGTCGGCCATCAGGCGGGCATCGCGCGACGGATCGGCGCGCAACTTGTCGATGCGCGCGGCAGCCGCCTTCAGGTAGCGCGGGTAATGGGCCAGCTGCCCGTACGGGATATCGCGCAGGAACCACTTCGGCATCAGGGCGCCGAGCTGCTGTTGCAGGTCTGCGTAGGCCTGGGCATGCGGCTTGGCCTGCACCAGCTTGCGCTGCAGCGCGGCGTACTCGCTCAGGATACCCATCGCCAGGCGCGCCACCTCCTGGGCCAGCAGTCCCAGACGACCCTTGCCATCCTGACGCCGCGTTTCGAACTGCTGCGCATCGGCCGGCCAGGGCTCGCCCAGGCAGGCCTGCGCGAGCGCGCAATCGATGATCTGGTCGCGCAGTTCATCCTGCGTGCCCAGTGCCATGTAGAACATGCTCATCTTGGTCAGATCGGTCAGGTTCTTTTCCAGGAACTTGACCTGCTCGCGCAGCCCGATGCGGAACAGACGCAGCAGCCCCGCACGGTGGTGGCGGCGCGCCTCTTCCGGGTCGTCGAAAACGTCCAGGTCACAGTGCGCGCCCTTGTCCACCAGCGCGGGATAACCGATGACCGACTGGCCGCGACGCCGGATCTCCATGATTTCGGGCAACGGCCCGAAGGTCCATGCGGTGAGGTTCTCGTGCGCCAGGGCCTGGGCCACCTCGGTATCGCGCGCGGCCAGCTGCTGGAAGGTCGCCTGGGCCTGCTTGCCCAGCTCGGCCCGCAGCTGCGCCAGGTTGCGTCCGGCCGCCAGCATGCGGCCATGTTCGTCGACCACCTTGAAATTCATGAAGAGGTGGGCGGGCAGGGTCTCCAGCTTGAAGTCGGCCGGTTGCGGACGCACCTGGACCTGCTTCCACATGTCTTCGATGATGGCCTCGACCAGGCCTTTGCCGGGGTCGGCGGCCTGCTCGAACCAGCGGTCGTAGAACCCTGCCGCGTAGTCCGGCAGCGGCACGCAATGGCGGCGCAGCTTCTGCGGCAAAGACTTGAGCAGCAGGTGGACCTTTTCCTTGAGCATGCCGGGAACCAGCCACTCGCAGCGCGGGGCATCGAGCTGGTTCAGGGCGAACAGGGGCACCGACAGGGTCACGCCATCACGCGCCGAACCGGGTTCGAAGTGGTAGTCCAGCGCCATGCTGACGCCCTGCCACTCAACCTTTTTGGGAAAGACCTCGGTGGTGACGCCGGCGGCCTCGTGACGCATGAGTTCGTCGCGCGTGAGCAGCAGCCGCGAAGCGGCCTCCTTGTCCAGGCCGTGCACCCATTTTTCCAGCGAGGCCGTCTGACTGATGCCCGCCGGGATCTGCCGGTCGTAGAAAGCGTAGATCAGTTCATCATCGACCAGGATGTCGGGCCGGCGGGTCTGGTGCTCGAGCTTTTCGATCCCCGCGATGAGCTTGCGATTGTGAGCCACGAAAGCCAGGCGCGTATCGATCTCGCCCGGCACGAGCGCCTGGCGCAGGAAGAGCTCGCGCGCATGCTCGGGGTTGATGCGTCCGTAATGAACGCGCCGCCCGGCGTAGATCGTCAGGCCGTAGAGCGTCGCACGTTCATTGGCCACCACCTGCCCGGCCTTCTTTTCCCAACGCGGATCGGAGCAGTTGCGCCGCAGCAGGTGGGCCGCCACCCGCTCGATCCAGACCGGCTCGATGCGGGCCACGCAACGCGCATACAGGCGGGTGGTCTCCACCAGTTCGGCGGCGACGATCCAGCGTCCGGCCTTTTTCTGCAGCGGCGACCCCGGATGGATATGGAAACGGATCTCGCGCGCCCCCAGGTAGCCGCCACCCTCTTCGCTGCGCGAGCCGATATTGCCCAGCAGACCGCTCAACAACGCCAGGTGCAGTTGCTCATAGGTGGCCTCGCTGTCGTTCAGGCGCCAGCCCTGCTCGCCGACCAGCGCCATCAGCTGGCTATGGACGTCATGCCATTCACGCAGGCGGATGGGCGACAGGAAATTCTGCCGCAACAGGCCCACCAGCTTGCGCTGCGAGGCCTTGTGCTGCACCTGTTCGCCATACCAGCGCCAAAGCTTGAGAAACGACAGGAATTCCGACTTGTCATCGTTGAACTTGGCGTGTGCAGCCTCGGAAGCCTCGCGCTCCTGCATGGGCCGGTCGCGCGGATCCTGCACCGACAAAGCAGCCGCGATGATCAGCATTTCGGTCAGGCACTGCTGCTCGCGGGCTGCCAGGATCATGCGGCCGATACGCGGATCGACCGGCAGGCGCGCCAGCTCGACGCCGATCGGCGTCAGCACGAAGCCGCCCTGCTCGCCGGACATTTCGATGGCGCCCAGCTCCTGCAGCAGATGGTAGCCGTCGGCGACGGCCCGCCCCGGGGGGGCCTCGACGAAGGGGAATTGCTCGATGTCATCGAGCTTGAGCGCCTTCATGCGCAGGATCACCGAAGCCAGCGATGAGCGCATCACCTCGGGGTCGGTAAAGGCCGCGCGCGCATTGAAATCGGTTTCGTCGTAGAGCCGGATGCACAGGCCCGGACCGATACGGCCGCAACGCCCGGCGCGCTGATTGGCCGAGGCCCGGCTGATCGGCTCGATGCGCAGCTGCTCGACCTTGTTGCGCCAGGAGTAACGTTTGATGCGCGCCAGACCGCTGTCGATCACGAAGCGGATACCTGGCACGGTCAGGGACGTCTCGGCCACGTTGGTGGCCAGCACGACGCGCCGGCTGTTGCCACGCGGATGGAAGATCTGCTCCTGTTCGGCCTGCGACAGCCGGGCGTAGAGCGGCAAGATCTCGGTGCCGGCCGGATGGCGTTTGCGCAGGGCTTCGGCCGCCTCGCGGATTTCCCGCTCGCCTGGCAGAAACACCAGCACATCACCCGGGCCATGGCGGGCGCATTCGCCCACCGCATCGACAATGGCGTCGATGAGGTCGCGCTCCTCGTCGCGGGCCCGGCGCGCGCGGGCGGGGCGGGGGGGGGTGGGGGGCCGCGCGGGGCGCGGGGGGG
>JAEWJD010000410.1 GCA_023386765.1 Pseudomonadota bacterium
GGGCCGGCCTGTCGGCCCCAACCAAGGCAACACCGATGTCCGACGCTCTGCCCGGCCTGGTCCGTATTCCGACCGGCCCCCTGCAACACCCCGAAATCAGCCAGCCACGCCGCCCGATCGAAGGCGATACGCAATTTCGCAGCGTCAATACCTTCGAGGCGGAGGGGGGCCGGATGCTGTCCGGCGTCTGGGAGAGCACCGCCGGCAAGTTCCGCTCGGATACCACCGGCTACGTCGAGTTCGGGTACATCCTGGAAGGCCAGGCGCGGCTGGTGGATCCGGACGGCACCGTGCATGAACTCAAGCCGGGCGATCCGTTCATCATGCCGGAGGGGTTCAAGGGCCATTGGGAAGTCGATCACTTCGTCAAGAAGGTCTACTTCATCAGCCATACCGGCTGATGCTCCGCCGGCCCCTGGCGCCTAGCGGTACACCAGCACGGGCAGCTCGGAGTGGGTCAGCACCTTCTGCGTGACGCTGCCCAACAGCAAGGCGGACAGGCCGCTGCGCCCATGCGAGGCGATCACGATGAGGTCGCAGCCACGCTCGACGGCGGCCTTCACGATGGCCTCATGCGGCAACACGCTAACGGCCGTGATTGCCTCGCACGACAAGCCACTGCCCTTGGCGCGTTCGGCCGCCTCGGACATCCATTGCTCAATCTGGGTGTGCTCGGCGCGCTCGTACTCCTGCAACGTGGCGCGCAGCTGCACCGACTCGCCCGCCGGCGGCTGCAACGGCTGCACCACGCGGATCAGGGTGACGCGCGCACCCAGCTTGCGCGCCAGGCCCAGGCCGCGTTCAACCGCGCGCTCGGCCAGTTCGGAACCATCGGTGGGGATCAGGATGTGTGAATACATGGGGGCAACCTCAGATCGGAAAGGTAGCGGGCCCGCGCCCGGGGAGCCAAACGGTAACGCGACTGACGTCAACGTATCTTGCGCCCGATCAAGTCGCAGGACAAACCTTTTCCCACGACAGGCTCCTGACGCCTAATCCATCCAGGGAAACCCTGAATTCCCGGTCAGCGAACGCGCGCTATCCTGAGTCGTGTCCCTTTTCAGGCGTCGCCATGTCCACCTTCGTGTCAGAAGAACCGCCCCTGGAAGTCCTGCCCCGCGACATCACTGCCTACCGGCAGGGTAATACCGGCATCGACTATGTGCATCGCTTCGAGTCAGGCAAGCCTGGCCCGCACGTGCTCATCAACGCCCTGACCCACGGCAACGAAATCTGCGGCATGGCCGCCGCCGTGCATATCCTGGAGCGGGGCCTGCGGCCATTGCGCGGGACCTTGACCGTCAGCTTCGCCAACGTGCAAGCCTACGAGGCGTTCGATCCGGCGCATCCCTACGAAAACCGCCAGCTGGTGCATAACCTGAACCGGATCTGGTCGCCCGAGATGCTCGACAGCACCGAGGACAGCCCCGAACTGCGCCGCGCGCGCGAACTGCGCCACGTCGTGGCCGAGGCCGACTATGTGCTGGACATCCACTCGACCAGCCAGGTGGTGCCGCCTTTCTGGGTGTATTACGACCTGCCCCGCAACGTGGCGCTGGCCACTGCGGTGGGCGCGCCAGCCGTGCATCTGCTCATGCCGCCCGGCAAGGGCCCGGGTTCGCCCGTGATCGGCCATGACCGCCACGGCCAGGCCGACTCCAGCAGCCTGGGATCGCTGGTAGTCGAGTGCGGCCAGCACTTCGCCCGCTCGGCCAGCGAACTGGCAGTCGACACCACCTTGCGCTTTCTGGGGCACCTGGGGCTGATCGAAGCGCCTGCCAGCCTGCAGCATCCGCCCGAGCCGCAACGCTTCCGCCTGCTGGAGATCCACCTCGTGAAATCGGAGGACTTCTGGTTCACACGCCCGCTGGTGGGTTTCGAAACCTTCCACAAGGGCGAACGGATCGCGCGCAACGGCGATGAGGACATCATCGCTCCTTGCGACAACTGCACCATCTTCATGCCGACGCGCCAACCGATCGTGGGCCGCGAAGCGGTCTACCTGACGCTGCCCGTCTGAAGCACAGGCCCGCCCTGCGGGCAGACGCTCAGCCTTCGGCCTGCTGTGCCAGCTGGCGCAGCGCCTGCTCGAACACCTCCGGCGGCTGGCCGCCGGAGATCAGGTATTTGCCATTGAGCACCACCGAGGGCACCGAGGTGATGCCGCGCTCGCGCCAGACGGCCTGCTCGGCGCGTACCTCATCGGCATAACGGCCGCTGGCCAGCACCTCGCGGGCCTGCTCGGCATCGAGCCCGGCCTGCGCCGCGGCCTGCGCCAGCACCTCGGGATCCGCCGTATCGAGATTGGCTTCGTGGTAGGTCTGCAGCAGCGCGCGCTTGAGCGCGATCTGCTCGGCCTGGCCGAGCTCCCCGGCCCACTGCAGCAGGCGATGCGCATCAAAGGTGTTGTACGAGCGCTGCTCATCGACCTTGCCCATGGGCATCGCCACGGCAGCGGCGCGCTCAAGGAGGGTTTCGCGGTTGGCCAGCACCTGCTCACGGGTGAGGCCATATTTTTCCATCAGCCGTTCGAGGGTATTGCGCCCACCCGCCGGCATATCCGGATTGAGTTCGAAGGGGCGCATGCGCAGCGCCACGTCGACCTCGCCCTGCGTGCGCTGCAGCGCGGTCAGCAGCCCGCCCAGGCCGACGGCGCACCAGGGGCAGGCAACGTCGGAAACGAAATCGATGGTGATCTTGGGCATGCGAGGCTCCGGGTGGCGTGATCAAGGCGAAGAGACGCGCGAGACGAAGAGCGCCTCCCGCGTCCGGACCATCATAACCTTGGGATACGCCCCCCGCGGCCAAGCCCTCAGGCGATGTCGATCACGACCTTGCCCAGCACCGAGCCGGTTTCCAGGCGGCGATGGGCGTCACCTGCCTGCGCCAGGCTGAACGTCGTCGCGTCCAGGCTGGGACGCAGGCGGCCGGCATCGACCAGCTCGGCCATTTCGCGCAGGATGCGGCCATGGCGCTCGCGCTGCCGGTTGTGCAGCATGGGGATCAGCATGAACACCACATACAGCGACAGCGCCTTGGCGTGCAGCGGGGAGAGATCATGCGTGCTGCGCGCCGCGGTCGCGGCCACCCGGCCTTCGAGGCAGGCCGCCTGGAAGGCGCGATCCAGGTTGGCTCCGCCAACGGTGTCGAACACCATGTCGAAGCCGGCGCCGCCGGTCAGGCGTTGCACATAGTCGGCCACCTCTTCCTGGTCGGCGCGGATGACATCATCGGCCCCCAACGAGCGGGCGAATTCTGCCGATTCCTGCGACAACACCGTGGTGGCCACGCGCGCGCCACGAGCCTTGGCGAGCTGGATCGCAACGTGACCCACGCCGCCGGCTCCCCCGTGCACCAACACATGTTCGCCCTGGCTTACGCCGCTGCGTGCCATGGCATCCCAGGCCGTGATGCCCACCAGCGGCAAAGCGGCAGCTTCGCGCATCGACAGACTGCGCGGCTTGGGCGCGACCAGACGCGCGTCGGCCACGACATACTCGGCCAGCGAGCCACCCACGCCTTTGACGCCGGTCGCGCAGCCATAAACCTCGTCACCGGGCGCGAAGCCGCTCACGCCCTCGCCCACCGCCTCGACCACGCCGGCCAGGTCGCAGCCGATGGAGGAAGGCAGCTCCGGGCCGATCGGCAACCCCTGGCGGATCTTGATGTCGATCTGGTTGACCGAGGTGGCCGCCATGCGGATGAGCAGATGGCCCGGGCGCACCTCGGGACGCGGCATTTCCTGCAGTTGCAGCACGCCGGCGTCGCCGTGGGAAGTCAGGATGATGGCTTGCATGATTGGCTCCTCAAGGGTTGGGTTTTGGTGGCATGATAGGAAGCCCCGATTCAAATCAAAAACGAATAAATCAAATACCATCCAGAAAGGTTTCTAATGAACCAAGCCCGTCTGCCCGATCTGGAAATCGATTTGCTGCGCGCCTTCATCGCCGTGGCCAACAGCGGCAGCTTCACGGCGGCCGCCGATGCCATCAATCGATCGCAGTCGGCCGTCAGCCAGAAAATCCTGCGGCTCGAAGAACGGCTGGGATGCCGTGTATTCGAGCGCACCAGCCGTTCGCTGCTGCTGACCCAGGCCGGTGAACACCTGGCTGGCTATGCGCAACGCATCCTGGAGCTCAATGACGCCGCCATGCGCGGCATCGCACGCCCGGCGCTGGGCGGCAACATCCGCCTGGGCATCTCCGAAGACTTCATTCCGGGCCAATTGCCTGCCCTGCTGTCGCGCTTCTCGCGCCTGCACCCGGGCGTGCACCTGGCACTCAAGACCGGCTTGAGCTGCGATCTGCTGCAGGCCTATGACGACGGCGAGCTGGATGTGGTGATCGCCAAGAAAGACCGCTCGGCCCAGCGCGGGCGGGTCATCTGGCGCGAACCGCTGGTCTGGATGTGCGCCGCCGACTTCGAGGTCGATCCGCAGGCGCCGCTGCCGCTGGTGCTCTTGCGCTCGCCCTGCACCTACCGCCAATTGATGCTCGAAGCGCTCAGCGCGCGCGGCCAGGACTGGAACATCGTGTGCACCGCCAGCAGCCTGATGAGCGTACAGGCCGCGGTCGCCGGCGGACTGGGGCTGACGGTGCTGGGCCGCTCGTTCATGCAGGCCGGCATGCGCACCTGGCAGACCCCGTCCGGCTGGGCGCCGCTACCCAAGACCGAGATCACGGTCATCGGCGAAGAGTCCGCCGACAGCGAGATCGTCGCCCCCCTGGTGGATTTCCTGACGGAGTACCTGGCGGCGGGCCGGGCTCAGGCAGCGCTGCCCGCCTGATGAAAAAAAAGCATCACAAAGGCCGAATTTAATTCGCTTTAATTCGCCACATAGCAATGGCAGACTGCCATCCCAAGACAGACGCGCCGGTTCTAGGCGCCTGTGACGGAGACAGTCAGCCATGAAAATTGCGCGTATCGAGACCTTCTTCTTCTACCCGGCCAGCGGCAAGAATCTGCTGTTCTGCCGCATCGAGACCGATGACGGTCTGTATGGCTGGGGAGAATCGTATGTGGGCGTGAAAAAGGAAAAAGTCGTCGACGAATATCTGCGTTCGATGGCCCCTTACCTGATCGGCCGCAGCCCCCTGAACATCCGCCATGCCGGGCAGGTCATGTTCGATGACTTCGCCATCCGCCGTTCGTCGGTGGACTTCCTGTGCGCCTGGAGCGCCATCGAACTGGCGCTGTGGGATATCGTCGGCAAGAAGGCCAACCTGCCGGTATGCAATCTGCTGGGCGGCGCCTGCCGCGAACAGGTGCGCATCTATGCCAACGGCTGGTGGTACGGCGTGACCAACATCGACGAGACCGTCGAACGGGCGTTGCAGGTCAAGGAGATGGGCTACACCGCGATGAAGTGGGATCCCTTCCCCGGTCCCTGGCGCACCTTCATTTCGCGCGCCGAGGAAGACTACGCCGTGGCCAACGTGCGCGCCATGCGCGAAGCCCTCGGCCCGGACGTGGACCTGCTGATCGACGCCCACCGCCGCGTGGCGCCGCATCATGCCGTGCGGGTGGCCCAGCGCCTGGCCGAGTACGACATCTTCTGCTACGAAGAACCCTGCCTGTCCGACAACATCGAACTGGTGGCGGAAGTGCGCCGCGCCATCGGTGCGCCCGTGGTCACCGGCGAAACGCTCTACACCAAGGAAGATTTCGCGCAGGTGCTGGCGCAACGCGCCGCCGACATCCTCAACCCCGACATCTGCGCGGTGGGCGGGTTGCAACAGATGCTGGACATCGCCGCCATGGCGCAGCCTCATGCCGTGGCCATCAGCCCGCACAACTACAACAGCACCATCGTCGGCCTGGCCGCCACGGTGCATTTCTCCGCGCTGATCCCGAACTTCCTGATCGCCGAGTGCTTCATCAACCTGCAGTCGGCCTGCGAACGCATCGCCCGCCCTGGCATCTCCATGCAGGCTGGCTGGGCCGACATCCCGCAGGCCCCCGGCCTGGGCGTGGACATCGACGTCGAGGAACTGCGCAAGCACCCCTACCAGGACTTCCCCCATAAGGACATGCGCCAGTACTGGGAAGAATTCCCGCGCAAGAACTACGTCTGGGGCGTGGCCAACGTCACGCGCTGACGACCCATCACCATTGCCAACACCCGAGGAGACAAGAACATGACCGATACCAAGATCGACTACCCGGCTCTCTATGAGGCCTATGACAAGGTGGCTTCGGCCACCGCCCACGAAGCCATGGGCCGGCGCGGCGCGGTGCAGTCCACCGTCAAACCCATCCGCCTGGGCATGCGCCTGCTGGGCCGCGCCTTCACCTGCTCCTGCCCGCCGGGCGACAACCTGACCCTGCACGCCGCCCTGAAAATGGCCAAACGCGGCGACGTCATCGTCTGCGACGCCGGCGGCTACACCGAGCAGGGCCTGTTCGGCGACGTGATGGCCAGCTGCGCCATGGGCATGGGCATCGCCGGCCTGCTGGTCGACGGCGGCGTGCGCGATTCCGCCACCATCCATGAAGTGGGTTTCCCGGTGTTTTCCTGCGGCGTGTCGATCAAGGGCGCCGTCAAGGAAACCCTGGGCACCCTGAACCAGCCGGTCGTGATCGGCGGCGTCACTGTGCACCCGGGCGACCTGGTGATCGGCGACGATGACGGCGTGGTCATCGTCCCGATCGGAGAAGCCCAGGCGCTGATCGCCGCCTGCGAAGAGCGCGAGGCCAAGGAGACGCGCTTTCGCGCCGAGCTGCTGACCGGCAAAACCACCTGGGACATGCTCAACCTGGGTGACATCATCAAGCGCAAAGGCATCACGCTCGACATCTGATTCCCGGAGGACATCATGCCCAAACCCCAAGCCATCGAATACGAAAACGCCTCGCCCGCCGTGCGCGAGATCTTCGACGACATCAAGGCCACCCGCAAGGTCGATGACGTCAACAATGTCTGGAAATACCTGGCCAATGACCTGCCGCTGCTGCGTCGCACCTGGGCCGGCGTGAAGGAAGTGATGGGCCCTGGCGTGCTTGACCCGGTGGTCAAGGAAATGCTGTACCTGGCCGTCAGCGTCACCAACAACTGCGGTTATTGCGTGGCCAGCCACAGCGCCGGCGCCTACAAGGCAGGCATGACCGATGCCATGTTCGGCGAACTGATGAGCGTTGTCGGCATGGCCAATGAAACCAATCGACTGGTGACCGGCTACAGGGTACCCATCGACCCGATGTTCGAGCAGTAAAACCATCAACGCGGCGCACGGGCCCCGCGGCCCGAGTAGCCGCTGGAGGAGACCCACGTGTTCCAACATCCGCGCCGCAAGGCGCTATGCGCGGCCCTGGCCACCGCCCTGCTGGCGGCCACCGGCCTGACGTCGCAAGGGGCCCGGGCCGCCGGTTACCCCGAGCGGCCCATCCGCATCCTGGTGCCTTTCGCCCCGGGAGGCGGCCAGGATATTTTTCTACGCCTGATCGCACCCAAGGTCTCGCAGGCCCTGGGACAGCCGCTGGTGGTCGAGAACCGCCCCGGCGCGGCGGGCAACATCGCCGCCACCGAAGCCGCGCGCGCCACGCCCGACGGCTACAGCCTGCTGCTGGGCACCGCCGCCACGCACGGCATGAACCAGTCGCTCTACAAGTCCTTGCCCTTTGACGCAGTCAAGAGTTTCACTCCGGTCACGCAGGTAGCCGAAGTACCGCTGGTGCTGGTGACCCACCCGTCCGTGCCGGCCGAGAACGTGGCCGAACTGGTTGCCTACCTGAAGCAGCGTCCCGGCGAAGTTTCCTATGGTTCCTCGGGCATCGGCGCGCCGCTGCACCTGGCCGGCGAGCTGTTCAAGCGCGCCGCCGGCGTGGATGCCGTGCACATCCCCTATCAAGGGTCCGGCCGTGCCATCCAGGACCTCCTGGCAGGACGCACCCTGTTCATGTTCGACACGTTTGCGGCGACCAACCCGCATGTCAAAGCGGGCAAGCTCAAGCGCCTGGCCGTGGCCAGCGTGAAGCGCTCGGCGGCCGCACCCGAGGTGCCGACCATGGCCGAGGCCGGCTACCCGGACGTGAACGTGTATTCCTGGAGCGGCATCTTCGCGCCGGCCGGCGCACCCGAGGCTGCGGTCCAGCGCCTGGCCAAAGCCTTCTCCGATGCCGTGGCCGACCCCGCCATCGCCGATCAGCTCGCCAGCATGGGCTTTGATCCGGTGAAGGACTCCTCCCCCGAGAAGCTGCGCGACCACGTCGCCGCCGAACTGAAGAAGTGGGATGAGGTCGTGCGTCAGACCGACATCACCATGAACTGATCCCCAAGGAGAAACCTATGCATTCCTCGAATCATGCCGCCGGCCAGCGGGATGCCGCCCTGGCCTGCCTGCAGGATCTGCCTGTCAGCCTGCTGTTCGACGCCAAGATGGCTCTGGGCCTGCCCGACACCACGCTAGACCCTTGCGTGCGCCTGCTGGCGGGCCAACGCATCCTGGCTCGTGCCCATACCATCGGCCGTATCCCGAAATCCCCCAATGCCGGCCAGGAGGAAATCGACCCCGGCCTGTCCTTCGCAATCCAGGAAGTGATCGACGCCTGCGGGCCCGACTCAGTGCTGGTCATCGCCACCCAGGGCATCGCGTCGCATGCCAATTGGGGCGGCAACATGGCCGTGCGCGCCAGCATGGTCGGCGCCCAGGGGCTGGTGACCGACGGCGCCGTGCGCGACCTGCACGAGATGGAAGAACTGGGCATGAACATCTTCGCCCAGGGCACGTCGCCGCGCGCCGGCCAGCACCGCCTTGCCACCACCATCCGCAACCAGCCGGTGATGTGCGCCGGAGTCTATATCCGTCCGGGCGACATTCTGGTGGGTGATGGCGATGGTGTGATCCTGATCGATCCGGCGCAGGCCGAGCAGATTGCGGCCAAGGCCCATGAGCTGCTGCGCATCGAAAGCGACATGCAGAACTACATGCGCAATGGCGCCAGCCTGCTGGATGCCGTGAAGAAATACCGGATCCGCTGAGCGCGGATCCGGCGCAAGTCCTGCTCAGGAACGGCGCTCAGGCGCCGTTCCGCCCATGACAGGATCCAGCGCCGCCAGAGCGGCATCCAGATCGGCGGGCAACTGGCCGCCAAAGGCATCGCTCACGCGTGCCTGGGCCGTGCGCGCCAATACGTTGCGGGTCGCCTGGGCCATGAGGGGCGGCACACCCAGTTCATCGAGCACCTGCACGGACATGTCGAGCTCGTGCATGCGGCGTTCGGCGTGCAGCACATGCGTGGTCACCAGCAATTGCGCCATCGAGGCCGCCGAACGGCTGTCCAGCATGGCGCAGAAGCTGTCCAGCACCTCGGCCTCCACGCCCATGCGCCGCGCGGCCACCAGCGCTTCGACATACAGGGTCTCCAGGCCCTTGGCCAGCACGCTGCGCACGATCTTGATGGCCGCGGCATCGCCACAGCGATGGCCGATGGCGCGCAGGTTCATCCCGAAAGGCGCCAGCGCTGCGGTCACGGCTTCAGCCCGCGCGCCCGACAGCACAATGGGTACGCGAATGCCATCGGCGGCCGCGCCCAGCACGGCACCATCGACAAAGTCGCGCCCGCTGGGCAGCATGGCCTGCTCGACCTCGCGCTTTTGTTGCGGACCCATGGAATTCAGGTCCACATAGATGGCATGCGGCGCCAGATGCGGCGCGCAATCGGCGGCGGCCTGGCGGGCCGCCTGCGAGGTGACGGCGGAAAAAACGATATCGGCCTGAGCCAGCCCCTCGGGCGTGGCGACGAAGGTCGCGCCAGCGGCCTGCACGCGCGCCGGCGCCTGGGTATCGGCGGGCACACTATAGGCCAGCACCCTCGGCACACCGGCTGCGCACAGGCCCTGCATGAGCGCCATGCCCAATTGCCCGGCGCCCACAAAACCCACCACGATGTCGGATCGACCGGCTGCCATCACCATTTCTCCGGCGGCAGGATGCCGGCGGTTTCCCGTGCCGACGCCCCGCTGCTCAGGGCGGCCAGCAGGTGTTTTTCCAGGCCGGCTGCGGCCTGTGCGCGGGCCAGCACCTCAGCCGCCACCTGCTGCGGCACCACGATCAGGCCATCGGCATCCCCCAGCAAAAGATCACCGGGGCGGATCTGCACCCCGGCGATATCCACCGGACCGTTGAACTCGGCCAGCTCGATACGGTGCTTGCCGGTGCGCGGCGTGATGCCGCCGGCCCAGACCGACAGGCCCATGGCCCGCATGTTGGCGACATCACGCACGCAGCCGTCGGTGATCAGGCCGGCCAGGCCGGCCTCCTTCATGGCCACGGCCATCAGGCCGCCGAAATTGGACGCATCGCGAATGCCGTGCGCCTCGATCACCATGACATCGCCCGCGCGGCACAGCGTGATCTGGTCACGCCCGCCCAGTTGCGGCGGCGGCGTGCCCTGCGCCAGGGTGTAGCCGCTGTTCGCGCGGGCTGGCACATGGCGGATGGTCACGGCCGGCCCCACCAGGCGCTGGCCGGGATCCAGCGGCGCCAGCGCGCTGGCCGGAATGGCCGTATCGAAGCCATAGGTATCCAGGATGTCGGCGACCGTGGAGGTCAGGTCCGGCAGCGCCTGGTAGCCGGCGATCAACGCCGCATCGGGACGCGGAAAATCCACCTGCCGGATGCGTTCAGCCGGAATCAGGCCCAGCAGTCGGTCGCCATAGGCCGACAACTGTTCGGCCACGGAGGAATGGGTCATGGGATTGCCTCATTGCACAGTGATGCCGGCCCGCTTGACCGCGCCGGACCAACGCGCCAGATCTTCATCGAGCACTTTGGCATAGGCTTGCGGAGTCGAACCGATGGGGATGATGCCTTGCGCTTCCAGGCGCTCGGCGAAAGCCGGGTCGCGCGAAATCTCGGCGATGGTGGCGCTCATTTTGTCGACGATGGCGGCCGGCGTCCGCTTGGGCGCCAGCACACCCAGCCACCAGTCGATTCTCAGCGACGGCAGCCCGGCTTCGTCGAGCGTCGGCAGATCAGGGGCCACGCGGCTGCGCTGGTCGCCCGTGACGGCCAGACCGCGCAGGGTGCCCGCCTTCATGTGCTGGATGGCCGAGGTGATGACCAGAAACGCCGCATCGACGCGCCCGCCCAGCATTTCGGTGACCAGCTGGCCCTGCCCCTTGAACGGGATGTGCAGCATGCTCATGCCGGTTTCCATGTTCAGATAGGCATTGGTCAGGTGGGCCGGGCTGCCCACGCCGGTCGAGCCATAGGTGAGTTTGTCGGGATGGTTCTTGATATAGGTGATGAACTCGGCCAGGGTCTTGGCCGGTACCTTATCCGTGACCACCAGCGCCACGGACAGGCTGGCGGCCAGGCTGACCGGCTCGAAGTCCTTCACGATGTCATAAGGCATGCTATCGGAGAGCGCCTTGTTGGTCACCAGCGAATTCGAGGTCACCAGGAAGGTATAGCCATCCGGCTCCGAACGGGCGACCGACGTCATCCCGATGCTGCCGCTGGCGCCACCCCGGTTCTCGACCACGAAGGTCTGACCCAGCCGCTTCTGCAAGGCATGCGCCAACTCGCGCGCAAAAACGTCATTGCCGCCCCCGGGCGGAAAGGGCACCACCAGGCGGACCGGCCGCGAGGGCCATCCGGTCTCGGCGGCCAGCCCCGCCCCGCTTACCACCAGTACTGCGCACAACAGGAAAAACCGCTGCAGGATCTTCATGTTCTCTTCCCTTGATGGTTCGGCCTTGAGGTGGCCGCTTTTACTTTGCGGCCATTCTTCCATGTGAGCCAAATCGGATAAAGCGAATTAAACTGCTCAATCCCGATCTCTTTTTTTCATCAAACACGCAGGAGGAGGTGGTTTGTTGACCCTGAAACAGATTGAGGCCGTGTACTGGGTGCACACCCTGGGCAGCTTCCATGCGGCCGCGCAACGCCTGAACGCTACCCAGTCGACCATCTCCAAGCGCATCCAGACGCTCGAAGAGGCGTTGGGCGTGGAACTGTTCGATGCCGCGACCCGCACCCAGCTGACCATCAAGGGCCGCGAATTGCTGGCCGATTTCGAGCGCATGCTGGAACTGCAGCAGAACGTCATCAGCCGGGTGGGGGCCGAAGGCAGCTACTCGGGACGCTTCAGCTTCGGGGTGACCGAAATGGTGGCGCTGACCTGGCTGCCTGGCCTGATCGGCCGCATCCAGCAGGTCTATCCGGAGATCGTGCTCGAACCCAAGGTGGACCTGACCACCAGCCTATGGCCGCAGATGATGTCGCGCCGGCTGGACCTGGTGATCTGCCCGGCGGTCGACGCGCTCGCGCCGCCATTCGCGAGCATTCCGCTGGGGTATATGGATTCGGTATGGATGTGCCGTCCCGGGCTGGTGCCGGCCACGCAGGGCGTGGTCCCGATCCAGACACTGATGGAGCATCCACTGCTGGTCTACTCCGAAGGCTCGCTGCTGCACCAGGGCCTGCTGCGCGCCTTGGCGGCCATGCGCCTGCGGCCCAAGAGCACCGTGGTCTGCAACAGCATGATCGCGCTGGCCGAACTGGCCAGCGCCGGCCTGGGAGTGGCCTACCTGCCGCGCGAGTACTTCAGCGCCTACATCCGCTCCAATGAGCTGTGCGCGGTACAGACCAACCTGGCCTTGCCGCCGCTGGAGTACGTGGCCGTGCACGCCAACAACGCCATCAGCCAGCACATTGCCGAGCTGGCGCGCCAGCTGTGCCACTTCGGCCGCTGGCGCCGCAACGGCCTGGGCGCGCCACGCTAGGAGGCGCTGCGCTACGCCGTCATCGCACGCAGGGCCTGGGCATCGCCGATGCGATAGCCCAGGCGCGTCATCGGATCGCGCACCGCGTGCAAGAGGGCAGCATTGTCGTAGGCGGTGTCGCCATCCGGCATCGCCATATTGTTCTCGAAGCCGATGCGCGCGTGCCCGCCCAGCAAGGCCGCAGCGCTGGCGCAATCGGCCTCGCGCCTGCCGAACGCGCACATCGACCAGGGCGGCAGCAGGATCTGCGGGTCGGCCTGCTGCCAGGCGTCCAGGAAAGGCAGCAGATCCTGCGGGGCAGAGACCTGTCCGGGCGTGTAGCGCCCCAGCACGAACAGCACCCAGTGCCGCCCGGCCGCGATCACCCCCTCGCGGCGCAGGCGCAGGTAGGTTTCGACGTCTGCGCGGTCATACAGGATGTATTGCGCAACGGTGCCCTGCCCATGCATCCAGGCGAAGAACTCCGCGGCCGCCGGCAGGTGGCTTGCATCGGGCAGTACCTCGCGCAGGGCAACGGATGCGGCCTCCGGCCGCAAGGCCTTGACCACATCGATCTGCTGCGCCGGGGAATACATGCCGACGGCCTCGGTAGTGATCTGGATCACCAGCTCCTGGCCGACGGCGCGGCGTACCGCCTCGGTCGCGGCCTGGTAGCGCGCCACCTCCAGCGAATGCCGGCCGGCGTCGTCGCGCACGTGCATGTGAATCATGGCTGCGCCCGCATGCAGCGACTGCCGGGCGCAATAGGCCAGTTCATCGGGCGTGACCGGCAGCCGGGCATGATCGACGGCGGTCTTGCGTGCACCGTTGGGCGCGACCGAGAGAAACAGGGTTTTTTCCGCAACGGTATTCATCATGCCTCCTGGGCGAGCGTCTGGCCGACGCTCGGCAACACGGCCTGCACGGAAGCCGCAAAACGGTCCACGATGGCCTCGATATCGCTGGCCGTCGAGATAAAGGGCGGCGCGATCAGGGCGTGATCTCCCTGGACGCCGTCGATCGTGCCCCCCATGGGGTACACCAGCAGGCCATTGCGCATGGCCGCCGTCTTGAGCTGGGCGTGCATGCGTTGTTGCGGCGCCAGCGGTGCCTTGGTCTGGCGGTCAGCGACGAACTCGACGCCCACAAACAGGCCCCGGCCCCGGACATCGCCCACATTGGGATGATCGGCGAAGACCTCGCGTAGACCGGCACGCAATTGCTCGCCACGTTCCAGCACGTTGGCCAGCAACCCCTGTTCGACAATCACTTTCTGCACGGCCAGCGCCGCTGCGCAAGCCGTCGCATGGCCCAGGTAAGTGTGCCCATGCTGGAAGAAACCGGAGCCGCCAACGATCGCCTCATAGATGCGCCGTGACGCCAGCATCGCACCGATCGGCTGATAACCGGCCCCCAAGCCCTTGGCGATGGTGATGATGTCGGGCACGACCTCATCCTCCTCGCAGGCAAACAGATAGCCGCTGCGACCCATGCCCGACATCACCTCGTCCAGGATGAGCAGCACGCCGTGCCGGTCGCACACCTCGCGTACACGCTGCAGATAGCCGCCCACCGGCGCCAACGCGCCCGCCGTGGCTCCCACCACGGTCTCGGCGACAAAAGCAGCCACGCTGTCCGGACCCAGCTCCAGGATCTTGGCCTCCAGCTCATCGGCCAGCCGCGCGGCATATTGCTGCGGCGTTTCCTGCTCGCCCTGATCGCGGTAGGCATAGCAGGGCGAAACATGATGGGCCGGAATCAACAGCGGCAGGAATGGCGCACGACGCCACTCATTGCCGCCGATGGACAGCGCGCCCAGGGTATTGCCGTGATAGCTCTGGCGGCGGGCAATGAAATGACGCCGCTGCGGCTGGCCGATTTCCACGAAATACTGGCGCGCCAGCTTGAGCGCCGCCTCGATCGCCTCGGAGCCGCCCGACACGAGATAGACATGATCCAGATCGCCGGGGGCCGCCTGGGCCAGCCGGTCGGCGAGCTCCTCGGCCACTTCCGTGGTGAAAAAGGACGTATGCGCGTACGCCAGCTTGGCTGCCTGGGCCTGAATCGCTGCAATCACGTCGCGATGGCCATGCCCCAGGCAGGAGACCGCGGCCCCGCCCGAAGCGTCGATATAACGCTTTCCATGGCTGTCTATGAGTTCTATGCCCTCGCCGGCCACCGCCACGGGCGGTGCGCTGCGAGGATTTCTATGAAAGATATGAGACATATCGAGGCCTGAAGAAGGGGTGGCAAGGCCTTCGCGGCCAAATCCGCAAGTAAGGCCCTTGAAGTCTAAATAACAAGTACCATCAAAGCAACATATGATTCTTTTTTAGTTTATAGAATCATATGATTCATTCGTCACCAGGGAGAAACCCGTCTTGCGGGCGTGGCTTCTGCCCGGGAAAGTATGAAACAATTGTTCCAAAGGCATATCCACGGAGACATCATGCAGTCGGCCGCTCAGGAAGAAGTCAAACGTCGTGATCAATTCCTTGCCCAGTTGCGGGCCAGCTTCCCGTCGCTTACGCCCCAGTTCCAGGCAGCGGCGCGCTATGTCCTCGACCACCCCGAGGAAATGTCCATCACGTCGATGCGCACCATCGCCTCGCACGCCGGGGTGCGTCCGGCCACGCTGGTACGGCTGGCGCAATCGCTGGGTTTCGAGGGCTGGCAGGAGATCCGTGAACTGTTCGTGGCCGCGGTCCGACGTGGCCCCCAGCCCTATGCCAACCGTGCCAAGAAAGTGGTGCGCACCGGCAATGCCGGCCGGATCCTCACTGACATGGTCGATGCCCAGCAACGCAACCTCGCCCATCTGCGCGCCCAGAGCGACCAAAGCACAGACGCCCTGACGCGGGCGGTGGATCTGCTGGGCGCCGCCCAGACCGTGCATATCGCCGGTTTCCGGGCCTGCTTTCCCATCGCGTTTTCGTTTCATTATCTGTACAGGCTCTTTCGTTCTTCGGTGCAGTTGATACGTGGCGACGCCGGCGCCCTGGAGATGGAGTTGCGCGCCCTGGGCCCTAAGGATGTCCTGTTCGCGGTCAGTTTCGAGCCTTATTCCCAGGAGATCATCCGTGTCGTGAACACCGCCAGCGAGGCCGGCTGCCGGGTGATCGCCCTGACCGACAGCAGCGTCTCTCCCATCGCGCTGCAGGCCGACTGCGTGCTGCCGTTCTCGAATGAAAGCCCGTCGTTCTTCCCGTCCATCAGCGCCGGCGTGGCGGCGGTCGAAGTGTTGGTCGCACAGCTGCTCGCCAAGCAGGGCAAGGGCGCCATCAAGGCACTTGAGGCCGCCGAAACACAGCTGCAACGCACCGGCGCGTACGCACCGCCGCGGGCCTGAGCCCGCGCCGGATTACGCCGGTTCGCCGGCATTGAACGGATAGGTGCGCGCGCGGGGAACATGCCGGTAGGGCAGCAGGGTCAGGTCAGCCGGGCCCCAGTCCGGCGTGTCCACGATCAGAATCGCCGCGCTGACCGGCTCGAAGAAAGCGCGAAAGTGCGTCTTTGAGCGCAGCACCACGTAATCGAAGTCATCCAGCGAGCGGCCGATCTGGGTCAGGCAGTCATCGTCGACTGCCGTGCTGGGCAAGGAAGTCAGGGACACCAGCAGTTTTCCGGTGTCGATGACCGCCACTGCGCCCAGCTGCACGGTGCGGCCGGTGTAATACGGCCCGGTGGCCCGATACGACAGCGGCGCGGCATGCACCAGCTTGCCGCGCAGGGTCACGGCGCCGCCGGCCCGTTCGCTGCTGTGCCCGCCCACCGTCAGCGTCACCTCCTCACCGACCGGGTGGCGCAGCGCCTCGGCCACGGCTGCCGGATCCCACAGGTAGGGGACTGCGACACGCTCCAGGCCGGCCTCGAGCGCTGCCCGCAGCAGATAGGTGGAGTCATTCATCCGGTCGGCATGCTCCAGCAACACCACCGGGCGCCCGCCTTCGGCCACCCGGGCCCGCGCCTGACGCAACCCTTGCTCGACCGAATAGACCAGCTCGCGGTGGCTCAAAGCCTCGCGCTGGTCGCGGATGCGGGCGCTGAAGTCCTCGGCAATGTCCTGCGCGGCACTGCGGTCGCCATCCATGACGACCAGCACCGAGAAACCGCAATTGGGCACGTCGGCATAGGAAAAGCCGGCGAAGATCGATACATCGAGATAGCGCGGCGAGGCCTGCGCCGCCTCGATGGAAGCCAGCACCAGGGACTTGAGCGGCTCCAGGCCAGTGGCGCTGAAGATGCTCGGCACCATGACGCCGGGCTTGCGCAACACGCACACCGGCGCGATCTCGCCGCGCAAGGTACGGAACAGGCAATCGGCGGCACGCTCTCCCGTGCGGCCCATGTCGGTATGGGGCGAGAAATGGTAGCCGAAGGCCGCGGTCGCCGCGGCAATCGAACCGGCATCCAGATTGGCGTGATAGTCCAGGGCCACCATGATGGGCACGTCATCGCCCACCACCGCCCGGACCCGTTCGATCGTTTCGCGGTCGGCATCCAGACGCCCCGGCGTGACCATGGCACCGTGCAGATCCAGCAGCACGCCATCGAGCTGCCCGGCCGCTTTCAGGCCCGCGATCAAGCCATCGATGTAGTAGTCGTAGGCCTCATCGCTGATCGGCCCGGCGGCGCCGCAACTGGCATAGAAGAACGGCACGATCTCGGCGCGCTCGCGCTCGCAGGTGTCGATCATGCCGCCGATGCCCGTATTGGTGCCGCGCATCGCCTGCACCATGGCGGCGCCCACCTGCTCGACGGCGCGGCAGTGTGCCAGCGAGGTCAGTTCGTCGATGAACGTGACCGATTCCTGGATGAAACCGGCCAGCGCGATACGCAAGGGCCGGGGCGCGTCGGTAAGAGACATGGAAGATTCCTTGATGGTTACTCAGCGTTGGGGGCAATGACGGGCACGCCGCTTGCCGCCTCCAGATAGCGGGCATAGAGCGCCGGGTCACGGTCTGCCCAGATCCCGGTGTAGGCGCGGTAGCGCGCCACGGCATCCAGGTCGATCTCGACCCGCAGGACATCCTCGCGATCGTGCGCCAAGGCGCCCAGCACCCGGCCATCCGGCGCCAGCGCACAGGAACGCCCATAGAAACGGTGTCCGGCCTGTATCCCGACCCGGTTGCAGCTCAGGAAAAACACCCCGTTCTCGATTGCCCGGGTATAGGCGCGGTGGATGAACAGCCCCTCGTCGGCCGGTGCCCGGCCGTCCGGCCCCGACGAGGCCCAGATATTGGTCACGACGTCGGCACCCTGCTGCGCCAGGATGCGCGTGATTTCCGGAAAACGGATGTCGTAGCAGATCTGCATGCCCAGGCGGCAGCGCGGGCCGGGCCAGGTGTCGATGCGCTCGCCCTTGGTGAAATAGAGCTTCTCGTTATGCCATTGGTGAATCTTGACATAGACGCCGATGAGGCCCTGCGGCCCGATCAGCACGGAAGCGTTGCGCATCACGCCGCGCAACCGGAGATCGCGGATCCCCAGTCCCAGCACCAGATAGGTATCCAGCCGGGCCGCCTGCTGCATGAAGGCGGCGATTTCCTCGCCATCGAGATCGGCGCACGCCTGCCACAGCGCGGTGCCGTAATCCGACACATCGGCCGTGATGGGGCCGCCTGCCGCCACCGGCTCCACATAGCCGGTATTGGCCAGCTCGGGAAACACGATCAGGTCGGCCGCAGGGCCTTCGGCCTCGATGAATTCGGCCATGCGCCGCAGGTTCAATGCCGGGTCGAGCCGCTGCGGCTCGAACTGTATCAATGCCGCCTTGATCATGTGCAGACTCCGCTGACACGGCAACCATGAAAGAAATCCCAGTCCCGTCCGGGTGCGGCCTGGATGAGATCGCGGGTATAGGCCTGGCGGGGATGACGCAGGATCTCTTCGGCCGGGCCATGCTCGACCACCTGCCCGCGCTGCATGACCATCACCTCGTCGCAGATCTGGGCTGCCACGCGCAGATCGTGCGTGATGAACAGCACAGCCAGATTGCGGCG
>JAEWJD010000418.1 GCA_023386765.1 Pseudomonadota bacterium
CGGCAGAGGTGCTGCCGCCGCACCCGCCGGGCCTTTCTCGAAAGGAAGCAAATCATGCAGAAAGCGACTTGCGCCGTGCTGTTCATGCTGGCTGGAGTGGGCACGGTCCAGGCCGGTGAAACCGGCAGCGGCTGGTACGCCGCCGCCAGAATGGGCTATTCCGCCAATGTCCTGAACGATGTGCGCGGCGTTGAAGGCATCGATGGCGAGCGGCAGACGGTCAAGTTGGGCGACAGCGCCACGACCCGGCGTTTCATGGGGTCGCTGGCGCTGGGTTATGCACTGTTGCCGGGCTGGCGCGTGGAAGCCGAGTACGTCCTGCCGTCCACGGCGCGTTTTCGTCAATCGGCCGCGGAACCCGCCCTGGGAGGCAAGGAGGTCAGCGCCCAGGCCTACACCCATCGGGCGCAACGCCTGATGTTCAATGTCTATCGGGATTTCAGCCTTACCGAACGGTTCAGCGTGTTTGGGCAGCTCGGTTTGGGGCTGGCCATGCATCGCGCCTCGGCGCAATTGAAAGGGCTCGATCAGCGCGTCGACATCCCGGCCATGCGCCGCAATACGCTGGCCTGGAGCCTGGGGGTCGGCGCGAGCTATGCCTTGGGCCCGGCGCTCATGCTGGATGCGGGCTATCGCTATACCCGGCTGGGCGAGTCGCGCACGGGTACCGCGCGGGGCAATCACCTGCGCGCCCGGAGCGTAAGCGGTGAACTCTATGCGGGGTTGCGTTACGCGTTCTGAAACGCAAGGCGGCTCCCCGCAGGGAGCCGCCTTGGATACCGCCATGCGGCCCTAACTCTTTTTGGAGACGAGGCCGACCACCGCCAGCACGATGATGGCGCCCACCACCGAGGCGATCCAGCCGGCCGGCTCGCCCTCGGCATACCAGCCCAGCGCCTGGCCGAGATACCCGGCCACCACCGAACCGACAATACCCAGGATGGTGGTCATGATGATGCCCATGCTTTGATTGCCCGGCATCAGTGCGCGGGCGATCAGGCCCACGATGAAACCGACGATGATCATGATGATGATGCCCATGCTCGCGCTCCTTTCTGGGGGACAGGTGCAGCCATCATACCCAGGGCCTGGCAGCGGTGGCGGTTACAAAACGTATTTTCTGCGTCAGGGCGTGAACCGCATGCGGTGCCTTGCGCCCGTCTGATTTCCTGCGGGATCGACGCCCGCAGGGCGGCGTTGCCGGTCTCATGCGCGGGACGCGGCCGCATTCCGCGCGCTGCCTTGCCCTGAGAGTCTCCCATGCCTGCTGCTCCCTACCATCCCGTGGTGTGTGATCTACTGCGCCGCGAGCGCGCGCGCGACGTGCTTGATGCTCCGTGCGGCCAGGGCTGGCTGGGACGTGCCATGGGGGCGGAACTGAGGCTCGATGGCAAGGGGCTCTGGGAGTTTCCGCCCGCCGGCAGCGGGTATCGCGAGGTCCAGGAGCAGGATCTCGAACAGGTCTGGCGGGGCGCGCGCCGCTATGATGCCGTGGTCTGCGGCGAGGCCATTCATCTGCTGGCCAGCCCGGGAGTGGCGGTCGGGAGCTTCTGGCATGCCCTGCGCCCGGGAGGGCTGCTGATTTTGACCACTCCCAATGTCTGGCACCAGCGTTCGCGCCTGCAGTTTCTGCTGCGCGGCTTTCATTCAGGCTTCCGGCCTGCGGTGGGGCGGCGCCGGGGCGTGGATTACATCACCTACTTTGCCTGGACGTTCCCGTTGCTGCATCAGTTGCTGACGCTCGCCGGC
The DNA here is from genome assembly GCA_023386765.1 of Pseudomonadota bacterium. Classification (GTDB taxonomy): domain Bacteria; phylum Pseudomonadota; class Gammaproteobacteria; order Burkholderiales; family Burkholderiaceae_B; genus Bordetella. The sequence continues at coordinate 1,750 of JAEWJD010000418.1, forward strand.
TACGAGGACGTGACGCTGCATGACGTCAGCGAGGCCAAGCCCAAACGCCGCATCGAGCATATGCTGGCCTTGCCCTCATGGGGGTATTGCCGGCGCCAGGCCCGCCGGGCGCCCGATGCGGCCCAGGCGCGCTTCTGGCGTCAGGCGGGCTCGGCCCAGTCCTTGCATGGACGCTGGCTGGTGGTGTCGGGGCGGAGGCCCGCCGCCCCGCAAGCGCCTCAGGCGGCGTCGGCCATGCCGCTATGACGCAGCAGGGCATCGATGCGCGGTGCGCGGCCCCGGAAGGCCGCGAACGAGTCAGCCGCCGGGCGGGCGCCACCCACGGCCAGCACCTCGCGGCGAAAACGCAGGCCGGTGGCCGTATCCAGCGTATTGCCGTCGCGGGCGGCTTCCTCGAACGCTTCATAGGCATCGGCGGACAGCACCTCGGCCCATTTGTAGCTGTAGTAGCCGGCCCCGTAACCGCCGGCGAACAGATGCGAGAACGCGTGCGGGAAGCGATGCCAGGCCGGCGGGAACAGCACCGCGACTTCGGCGCGCACCTGTTGCAGCAGCGCCAGCACGTCGGCAATGCTCATGCCTTCGGGGCGGTCGTGCATCAGCATGTCAAAGAGCGCGAACTCCAGCTGGCGCACGGTCTGCATGCCGCTCTGGTAGTTGCGGGCCGCCAGGAGCCGGTCGAAGAGGGCGCGTGGCAAGGCTTCGCCGCTGTCGACATGGGCCGAGAGTTTTTGCACCACCTCCCATTCCCAGCAGAAGTTCTCCATGAACTGGGACGGCAGTTCGATCGCGTCCCATTCGACGCTGGCGAAAGCGGAGGCGCCGGGTTCGTCGACCTCGGAAAGCAGAGCATGCAGGGCGTGGCCGGTTTCGTGGAAGAGCGTGATGACGTCGTCGTGCGTGAGCAGGGCCGGCTTGTCGCCGCTGGGGCGTGAGAAGTTGCAGGTCAGGTAGACCACCGGCGTCTGGATCTGGCCGGCGATCAGGCGCCGGTTGCGTTCGCTGTCGACCCAGGCGCCGCTTTGCTTGCCAGCGCGGGCATACAGGTCCAGGTAGAGAAAGCCCAGCGTTCTCCCGTCGGCGGATTCCACCCGCACGCCGCGCACGTCGGCGTGCCAGGTGGAGAGGTCGGCGGCTTTCAGGCGCACATCAAAGAGGGTTTCGATGACGTCGAACAGGCCGTCGAGTACACGCGGCTCGGTGAAGTAACGCTTGATCTCTTCTTCGGAGTAGGCGTAGCGGGCTTCGCGCAGGCGCTCGGACACGAAGGGAATGTCCCAGGGTTGCAGCTCGGCCAGGCCCAGCTCGCCGGCGGCGAACTCGCGCAACTGGGCGAGGTCGCGTTCGGCATAGGGTTTGGCGCGCGCGGCGAGATCGCGCAGGAACGTGGTGACCTCGGTGGCGCTGTCGGCCATGCGGGTCTGCAGGCGCAATTCGGCGAAGGTGCCGAATTTCAGCAGCCCGGCCTCTTCGGCGCGCAGGGACAGCAGTTCCTCGATGATGGGCGAGTTGTCAAAGCCCGCTTCGCCCTGCTCGGAGGCCACCGTGCCATAGGCGCGGTAAAGGGTCTCGCGCAGGCTGCGGTCGCGCGCGTACTGCATCACCGGCAGGTAGCAGGGCATCTTGAGGGTCAGCTTGTAGCCCTCGCGGCCATCCTGGCGCGCGTTGTCGGCGGCGGCCTGCTGGACGTCGGCCGGCACGCCGTCCAGGCGTGCCGCGTCATCCAGGTACAGATGCCAGGCATCGATGGCGTCCAGCACGTTTTCGGAGAACTTTTGCGAGGCCTGTGCCTGGCGGTCCGAAATCACGGCATAGCGCTCGCGCGCCTCGCCCTGCAACTCGACGCCACCCAGGCGGAAGTCGCGCAGCGCCAGCTCGACCACGCGGCGGCGCACCGGATCCCACTGGGCAAAACCGGGGCTGGAATGCAGGCGCTGGTATTGCTGGTAGAGGCCTTCATGCAGGCCCAGCCAGGTGGAAAACTCGGTGACCTTGGGCAGGGCGGCGTTGTACGCCTCGCGCAGCGCAGGGGTGTTGACCACGGCGTTCAGGTGGCCGGCCACCGACCAGGCGCGCCACAGCCGTTCCGTGGCGGTGTCCAGGGGATGCACGATGGCGTCCCAGGTGGCGGGCAGCGAAGGCTGGGCGGCTGCATCGACGGCCTGGCGCGACAGCGCAAGCAGTTCATCGATAGCCGGCACGATGTGCTCGGGCTTGACGGCGGCGTAGTCGACCAGGGTGGCCACGGGGGCGAGCAACGGGTTTTGAGTCATGAGGCTTTCCGGTAGAGAACGGCGTGCGCCGGCGCGGCGGCGGCCAGGGATATCCAGCTAGATGGGGAGTATGCCCGGGATTGCAAGGCGTGAAGACGCTTGCCGGGGCAGGCGCCGGACGGATTCGCCGGCGCCTGGGCGGGAATCAGCCCGCTTTCCGTTGCGAGAGGGCGCGCTCGGCGGCCTCGACGGTATTGACCAGCAGCATGGCGATGGTCATGGGGCCGACGCCGCCGGGTACCGGCGTGATGGCGCCGGCGACCTCGGCTGCCGATGCGAAGTCGACGTCGCCGCAGAGCTTGCCATCGTCACCGCGGTTGATGCCCACGTCGATGATCACGGCGCCAGGTTTGACCATATCGCCGCTGATCATGCGCGGGCGGCCGGTGGCGACCACCAGCACATCGGCGCGCCGGGTGTGGGCGGCCAGATCGCGGGTCTTGGAGTTGCACAGCGTCACGGTGGCGCCGGCGGCCAGCAGCAGCATGGCCATGGGCTTGCCGACGATGTTGCTGGCCCCCACCACCACGGCTTCGGCGCCGCGCAGGGCCACGCCCTGGGCTTCCAGCATCTTCATGACGCCATAGGGCGTGCAGGGGCGGAACAGCGGCTGGCCGGTCATCAGCAGGCCGGCATTGCTGATATGAAAGCCGTCGACGTCCTTCTCGGGAGCGATGGCTTCGATCACCTTGTGGGCGTCCAGGTGGCCCGGCAGCGGCAGCTGCACCAGGATGCCGTGGATGGACGGATCGCGGTTCAGGGCGTCAATGCGGGCCAGCAGGTCGGCTTCGCTCAGGTCGGCCGGGTATTGCTCCTTGACCGAATGCAGGCCGGCCTTTTCGCAGGCGGCCACTTTGTTGCGCACATAGACCTGGGAGGCGGGGTCTTCACCCACCAGCACCACGGCCAGGCCCGGGCGCACGCCTTGTTCGGTCAGGGCCGCCACGCGCTGGGCGACGTCTTCGCGGATGCGCTGCGACAGGGCGGCGCCGTCGATGATGCTTGCGGTCATGCGTTGGCCTCGGGTTTGGCCAGCGCGACTTTCATGAGGTCGGCTACGGTGGTCACTTCAAGTTTTTCCATGATGTTGGCGCGGTGCGCCTCGACAGTCTTGATGCTGATGCCCAGGTCGTCGGCGATCTGCTTGTTCAGACGGCCGGCGACGATGCGCTCGAGCACCTGTTGCTCGCGCGCAGTCAGGCGCGCCAGCATGGCTTCGTGGTCTTTCTGTGCCTGGTGCTTGGAGACCCGCTGCGCGGCCTGCTCCAGCATGCGGGCGACGATCTCGCGCAGGTCGGATTCGTTGAAAGGCTTTTCGAGGAAATCGATCGCGCCTTTCTTCATCGTGGACACCGCCATCGGCACGTCGCTGTGGCCGGTGATGAAGACGATGGGCATGGGCGAGTTGCGCGCCAGCAGCTGCTCCTGCAGTTCCAGGCCGCTCATGCCGGGCATGCGCACGTCGGCGATCAGCACACCCACCTGCGCGGCGTCGTACTCGTCCAGGAAGGATTCGGCGCTGGGAAAAACGCGGACCCGGTAGCCGTTGGCCTCGAGCAGCCAGCGCAGCGAATCGCGGACGGCTTCGTCGTCATCGACAATGTATACCGTGCTCGACAGGTGGGGGGTGTTCATACGTGCAACTCCTCGGACTGGTCATTCCGGGCC
>JAEWJD010000005.1 GCA_023386765.1 Pseudomonadota bacterium
GGGCACGCCTGGGCCAATCCGATGTGCGTATCTTCGACGTGCGCCACGACTTGATGGATCACGCCGTCGGGCCGCGTCAGTTTGCCGAGGGCCATATCCCGGGCGCGCGCTACCTGAATCATGAAACCGAGCTGGCCGCGCCGCGCACCGGCAGCAACGGACGCCATCCGCTGCCCTCGCGCGATGCGTTTGCCGGTTTGATGGCCGCGCATGATGTCACCCCTGAGACCCTGGTCGTGGCCTACGACGGCAGCGGCGGCGCCTATGCCGCCCACCTGTGGTGGATGCTGCGCTGGATGGGGCATGCACAGGTGGCGGTACTCGATGGCGGGTGGGGCGCATGGACGGCGGCCGGCCTGCCTGTCGAAAGTGGCGTGGCGCATAGCCTGGCGCCGCAGACGGGCGTCCGGGCCGCGGCCTCGCTGGTCGGAACGGTCGATGCGCAGGCTGTGCTGGAAAATATTTCGGCCCCCGCCTTCACGGTGGTCGATGCCCGGGCAGCCAACCGCTATCGCGGCGAAACCGAGCCGATGGATCCGGTGGCAGGTCATATTCCAGGCGCCCTGAACCGGCCCAATGGCGAGAATATCGCCGCAGATGGCCGCTTCAAGGATGCCGCCCAATTGCGCGCCGAATTCCAGGCGCTTCTGGGTGCGCGCCCGCCCCAGGAGATCGTGCACCAGTGCGGCTCGGGGATTACCGCCTGCCACAATCTGTTCGCCATGGAAGTGGCCGGTCTGTCGGGTTCGCGCCTGTATCCGGGTTCCTGGAGCGAATGGTGCGCCGATCCGGCGCGACCGGTGGCCAAGGGCTGAGCGGGCCTCACGGCGCACACCAGAAGGCGGCCTGCGAGGCCGCCTTTTTTCTGCTGCGCCGCTCCCGGCGTGTCTAGGCGTAGGCCCGGGTGCTGATGCTTTCGGCCAATTCCAGGAAGTAGGCCAGGGGTTCGGTCTGCATGTCAGGGCATTTGGCCTGGTCATCCCAGCGGCGCAGGCGGATGGCATCAGGCGCACCGCGCAGGCTGGCGAACTCCACCGCCTGGCTGGCATCGAAGCTGCCTCCTTGCAGGGCCAGGCTGCGGCGCGAGTCTGCCGACAGGCCGGCCGCATAGACGGGATCCAGGTAGCAAAGGTAACGCTTGGCCTCGACGTGCAGGCGGATCGGATCGAGCACGCGGTTATCGAACAGGCCGCGCAGAAACGGCAGCACGAAGTATTGGTGCTTGTCATCGACGCCACGTTGTGTCGGCGTGCCGGTTTCATCGGCCAGCAGATGACCGAGATCGTGCAGCAGGCAGGCGGTGATCAGGTGGGGCGTGGCGCCGTGGCGTTCGGCCAGGGTGGCGGTCTGCAGCGCATGACGCAGGTGGCTGACGGGCTCGCCGTCATAGATGCGATGGCCGCGTTGCAGAAAGAGATTTTCGATGTCGTGCAGGCTCAGGGGCAGGGCTGCCTCCCGTGGAATCCGTGTCGGCAGGCAGTACACCAGAGCTTCGTGACGGATTGATGACGCAGACATGAAAACGCCCGGCATGCGCCGGGCGTCGGGTGAGGCGGGCCAGCGTTCAGCGGCTGGGTTCTTACATGATGCGGCGATACCACTCATGGAAATGCTGCATGCCATCTTCCATGGGCGACTGGTAGGGGCCGGCTTCGTCGACACCGCGCAGCATCAGGGCACGACGCCCGGCATCCATGCGCTCGGCGATCTCGTCGTCTTCGATGGCCGTTTCCATGTAGGCCGCCCGCTGGGCCTCGACGAACTCGCGCTCGAAGGCGGCGATTTCTTCGGGGTAGTAGAACTCGACCACGTTGATCGTTTCCTGGGGGCTCTTGGGATACAGCGTGGACAGCACCACCACATGCGGATACAGCTCGATCATGTGGGTGGGGAAGTAGGTCACCCAGACCGCACCGAAATCCGGTGCCTGGCCGTTGCGAAAGCCCAGCAGGCGATCGTGCCATTGCCGATAGACATCGGAGCCAGGCTGGGCCAGCGCCTGATGCACACCGACCTTCTGCAGGCTGTACCAGTCGTTGAACTCCCACGTCAGGTCGTCGCAGGTGACAAAGCGCCCCAGGCCCGGATGGAAGGGGCCGACGTGGTAGTCCTCCAGGTAGACCTCGATGAAGGTCTTCCAGTTGTAGTTGCACTGGTGGATCTCGACGTGGTCCAGCACGTAGTCGCCGAAGTCGAATTCGGGGCGCGTGAACAGTGCCGCCATGTCGCTGGCAGGATCGCGCGGCCCTTCGAACAATAGGCCGTGGCAATCGCGCAGGCGATAGCGCTGCAGATTCATGCAGGGCGTGGCCTCGAACTGAGGCGCGCCCAACAGCTCGCCTTGGGCGTTATAGGTCCAGCGATGCAGCGGGCAGACGATATTGCCGCCCGTGGCACCGAGATTGCCGGCGGTGTTGGCATTGCCGTTGACGTTGCCCGTTTCCCCGCCCAGCATCAAGGCCTGGCGGTGGCGGCAGACATTTGAGATGAGCTCAACGCCGTTCTGGTTGCGAACCAGAACCCGTCCTCCGTTTTCTTGCACCAGGGTGCGCCAGTCTCCGACGTTGGGGACGACTTTCTCGTGACCGACGTAGAGAGACGATTGCTTGAATATGCGTTCTTGTTCTCGCGCGAAGCGGGCTTCGTCGAAATAGGCGCTTACCGGAAGCTGGGTACGCGCTGGCACGACATGTGCCATCCGACCAATGTCGGTCATGATTCCCTCCGCTCGGATGAAAAAGCCAGGACGGCGGAAGGCATGCGGAATGAGCCCCCGACTCCGTGCTGGCGCGAAGAAAAATCGGACTGGCCGATCCTAAACCGGGAATTGTACCGCATCCCATTACGCCACAGCGTCAGATAAATCTGCGCGTCAAAGGGTGTTGGCGCAGGCACCAGCTCAGTGCTGCCGACAGCAGAAAGACGGCGCAGGCCAGCAAGGGCAGGCGCCAGAATGCCGCCGCACCTTGGCCGGCGGCGGGCGCATTGCGTTCCAGCAGGTCCAGCAGGGCGGGGTGGATGAGATAGATGCCGAAGGTCAGTGGGGCAAGCGCCGGCAGGCGCGGCAGGGCGCGGGCCTGCACGAAACACTGGAAGGCCGCCAACGAGGTCAGCGGCACCGTGAGGCTGAAGTAGTCATAGAAATAGAGATTGAGGGTCTCGCTGTCGGACAGCCATAGAACACCGGCGGCCGTCAGGGCGATGCCGAGGAGGGTGATCAGGCCCGGACGGGGCAGCCGCCATTGCCCCTCGAAGATCAGGCGTCCCGCAAGGAAGTAACCCAGATAAGGCAGGAACCAGGTCAGGAAAAACCCCGGTCCGGCATCCAGGGCCTGGCGGTACAGACTGTCGAGTGTCGCCACGCCCAGGATGGCCAGGGCCCAGAAGCCGCGGCTGGCAGGGCTGCCGCGCGCATAGAGCAGGCGCACAGCGGGGGCGGCCGCGTACAGGCCGACAATCATGTACAGATACCAGAGATGATAGTAGGGCTGGCCCTGAGCGATTTTCTGCGGCCAGAAAGACAGGTCCAGCCCATCTGCCCACAAGGTGCTCCAGCACAGGTAGAACAGCGTCCAGAAGGCCAGTGGCCATTGGATGCGAGCCAGGCGGCGCCGATAGAATTCACCGGCTGGCTGGCTGCGTTCGGGGTCGAGCAGCAGGGCGCCGCTGATCATCACGAAGACGGGCACGCACCAGCGTGCCGCCGAATCGTAAAGGTTGGCGGCCAGCCAGCCCTGGCTGGCATAGCCTGAAGCATCGGAAACGGTCTGTGCGGCGCTATGCAACATGACTACCGCAAAGGCAGCCAGCCAGCGCGCCGCATCCAGCCGCGCGGGGCAGGGTGACTGCGGGGTCATGGCGCTCCTCTGGAGGCGGTGCCCCGGGAGGGGCAAACTGCCTCAACCATAGCAACCCCGCGCCCTTGCGCCTGTTTCCAGGCGTTAAGGGCTGTATGCCTCGGTGAGCCGTGGCCTGTTACTGCAGGACCACGTTGGCCTGCTTGATGAGCTGCTCGACGATGGGCTGTTCGGTTTCGATCTGCTTTTGCAGTTCCTGGGCCGAACCGGAGCGCGGGTCGATGCCCATGTCCAGCATCTTGCTGCGCACGGTTTCGTCCTTGAGGGTGTTCTGCAGCGCCGTTTGGAGGCGCGCCAGCACCTGCGGCGGGGTTCCCTTGGGGGCCACGAAACTGAACCAGGCGCTCATGTCCGAACCGGTATAACCCTGTTCGGCCAGGGTGGGCAGTTGCGGTTCGGTCGGCAGGCGGGCGGTGCTGGCGATGCCGAAGACATTCACTTTGCCGGCCTTGGCCTGCGGCATGCCGGTGGCGACCATGTCGAAAAACAGGTCCACGTCGCCGCTGATCACGGCAGGCAGGGCCTGGGTGGCGCCTTTGAACGGGACGTGCAGGATATCGACGCCGGCATCCTGCTTGAAGCGTTCGCCGGCCAGGTGCGAGGATGTGCCCGGCCCGAAGGTGGCGTAGGTCAGTTCGCCCGGATGCGCTTTGGCGTAGGCGACCACGTCGGCGGTGTTTTTGAAGGGGCGCTTGGGGCTGGACAGCAGCACCAGCGGCCCGACGCCGACCATGCCGATGGGCGCGAAGCTGTCCGGGTCGTAGGGCAGTTCCTTATACAGGAAGCGGTTGGTGACCAGCGTGGAGTTGGTCGCCATGAGGATGGTGTAGCCGTCGGGTTGCTCGCGTGCCACGGAGGCCGCGCCGATGGAGGTGCTGGCGCCGGCCTTGTTCTCGACGATCAGGGATTGCTGCAATTCCTTGGCCATGCGTTCAGCCAGGATGCGGGTCAGCACATCCGTGGCGCCGCCGGCGGGGAAGGGGGAAACCACCTTGATCGGACGGCTCGGGTAGGTGTCGGCCCAGGCGGGCAAGGTGGCCGCGGCCAGTAAGGCCGTCAAGCAGAGTTTCAGGGTTTGTCGGCGCATAGTGTCTTCCTTCAGTGGTAGGGCAGGGCTTTTCTTTGAGCCAGCCTTGCTATAAATTCCGTATAGCGGAATTTAATTTTGTATTCCGAAATTGGAATATAGAAACCCTGGGGACGAAATGCAACAACAATCACCGGTTTCAGGCCCGGCGCGGCGTAAACGCCAGGCCGGGGGCGCCGGGGCGGCGTCGCCCGATTTCATTACGGCATTGGCGCGCGGGTTGGAGGTCCTGCGCTGCTTTCGCAGCGAACCGAAGACCCTGGGCAATCAGGAGCTGGCGCGCCTGACCGGACTGCCCAAGCCCACCATCAGCCGTATCACTTTCACCCTGACCGAACTGGGCTATCTGCGGTATCACCCCGAGAGCGGCAAGTACTCGCCGGGTCATGCGGCGCTGGCGCTGGGTTTCGGCCTGCTCGCGGGATTGGCCATCCGTGACCTGGCCAAGGCCGATATGGCTGCCCTGGCCACGCAGACGGGGGCGGCAGTGGCGCTGGGTGCGTTCGATGGCGATGCGATGGTGTATGTCGAGGCGATGCATGGTTCGCCTGCGCTGTATCTGCGGCTGCCGGTGGGCTATCGGGCCAGCCTTGATACCGCCATGGGGCGGGCCTATCTGGCGGCGCTTACGCCTGCCGCGCGGGAGGCCCTGATGGCCTCGCCCTCGGCGCCGGGCCAGCCAGTGGTGCAGGAGGCCCTGCGCGACTATGAACGCTACGGTTGCTGCTTTGCCATCGGGCAGTGGCAGTCGGGAATCAATGCGGCAGCGGTGGCCTTTACGGCTCTGACCGGAGAGGGGGTTTTTGTGCTCAGTTGCGGCGGTCCGGCAGAGCTTCTGCCACCGGCATTGCTGCATGAACAGGTGGCCCCGGCCCTGGTCCGCGTGGCGGCGCGCCTGTCGGGGAAATAACGCCTGCGGCGGGGCCTGTCGCTATCTCGTACAATTCGAAGATTGCTAAATCATTTCTTTCCGCGTTCCGGAGTTACGCTTGTCTTCATCGCCGCAGGCCCTGCCTCAAGATTTTGAAACCGCGCTGGCCGAACTGGAAGCGCTGGTGCAAACCATGGAAAACGGTTCGCTGCCGCTGGAGCAGTCGCTGGCTGCCTATCGGCGCGGCGTGGAACTGACCCGTATCTGCCAGAAACGTCTGTCCCAGGCCGAGCAGCAGGTCAAAGTGCTGGAAGGCGATCTGTTGCGGCCGCTGCAGGCCGGTGCCATTGACGACGAATAACCGCATGAAGCAATCCCATCTTGCCTGCGCCGATTGGCTGCGCGAACGTGCCTTGCATATTGAACAGGTGCTCGAAGAGCTGATGCCCGCGGCACAAACCGCGCCCGAACGCCTGCATGAAGCCATGCGCTATGCGGTGCTGGGCGGCGGCAAGCGCGTGCGCGCTGCCCTGGTGTACGCCGCCGGGCAAGCCTGCCCGGTCAGCGGCAGCGTGCTGGCCGTGGAAGCATCCATGGACCGCGCTGCGGCGGCGGTCGAGCTGATCCATGCCTACTCGCTGGTGCACGATGACCTGCCTTGCATGGATAACGACACCCTGCGCCGTGGTCGTCCGACCACCCACATCCACTATGACGAGGCTACCGCCATGCTGGCCGGCGATGCCTTGCAGCCGCTGGCCTTCGAACTGCTGGCGGGCATGCCCATTGCCCCGGCGCTGGTCGTGCAGGCCACACAGGTGCTGGCGCGCGCGGCCGGCAGCCTGGGGATGGCCGGCGGCCAGGCGATCGACCTGCACAGCGTGGGCAAGACGCTGACCCGCGATGAGCTGCAGATCATGCACAGCATGAAAACCGGCGCCATGCTGGCTGCCAGCGTGACGCTGGGCGGCATCGTGGCCGGGGCCAGCTCCACGGCACGCGCCGCGCTGGACAGCTACGCCCAGGCCATGGGCCTGGCCTTTCAGGTCGTGGACGATATCCTCGATGTCACCGCCGATAGCGCCAGCCTGGGCAAGACGGCGGGCAAGGATGCCGTCGAGAACAAACCCACCTACGTATCCCTGCTGGGCCTCGAGGCGGCGCAAACGCTGGCCGAAGAGCTGCGACAGGCCGCGCACCAGGCGCTGGGGCCGCTGGGCGAATCGGGCGCGCGGCTGGGCCAGCTTGCCGATTTCATCGTACTGCGCGATCGTTGACCTTTCCGCGCGGTGCTGCAGGCAGCCCGCGCCAATCACCGTATGCATCACATGACGACAGAACATCTGGACCGTATCCAAACGCCGGCCGACCTGCGCAAACTGGAACGCCGCGATCTTGACGCCGTGGCCAGGGAGCTGCGCGGCTTCATCCTGGAGTCGGTATCCAAAACCGGCGGCCATCTGTCGTCCAATCTCGGCACGGTCGAGCTGACGCTCGCCATGCACTATGTCTTTGACACGCCGCATGACCGGATCGTGTGGGACGTCGGGCATCAGTCCTACCCGCATAAAATCCTCACCGGCCGGCGGGCCGGGATGGCCAGCCTGCGCCAGGAAGGCGGGATTTCGGGTTTCCCCAAGCGCAGCGAGTCGGAATATGACGCCTTCGGCACGGCGCATTCCTCGACCTCGATCTCGGCGGCGCTGGGCATGGCCGTAGCCTCGCGCCCCGCCCCCGCGGAGCGCGC
>JAEWJD010000029.1 GCA_023386765.1 Pseudomonadota bacterium
GTTCCAAGGCCCTGCGCCAGACGGCCATGGGGAAATGCGACAACGCCGGCTGGCCGGCGCGCAAGGCCAGATAGGGGCCGCTGGCACGTGTTGTCTCTACCAGCCGCGCCGCGCGCTGCGCCAGGCGCGGCGCGGCAGCGCCCTGCACTGGCGTGGCAGGAGCAGGTCGGTGGTGCAGGGCGGCCACCCGGGTGCCCTGGCGGTCGGCCACCAGATAGCCTTCGGCGGCCAGGTGTTCGTAGGCAAAGCTGACCGTGTTGCGGGAGATTGCCAGCGCGGCCGCCAACTGTCGCGTCGCCGGCAGGCGGGCGCCGGCCGGCAGGCGCCCGTGCAGGATGGCGTCTTTGAGACGTTGTTGCAGCTGGCGTTGCAAAGCGCCGGCCTGCGTGTGCAGGGGAGCATCGAGCAGCAGTTGCTGGGTCAGGGCTTCGGTCACTATCGTGGCACCAGGAAATTATCGTGATATGGCGCTTTTCATGATGCCACGTTGTTGCCTACAGTGGCGACATCGAGTTTCTTCCTGTGTCCTGGAGTCCACAATGGTGATGCGCAATGCCTACGATCAACCCATCGGCGATCCGTTGCCTGACTGGCGGCCGCGTTCCCAGCCGCCGCGCAGCCCGATCGTCGGACGCCTTTGCCGGCTGGAGCCGATGACGCCCGAGCGCCATGCGCAAGCGCTCTTTGAGGCCTATCGCCAGGCGCCCGATGCGCGCGCCTGGACCTATCTTGGCGTGGGGCCGTTCGAGACCCTGGCAGACTACCGGGCCCATTGCGAGCGCATGGCTGCCAGCAGCGATCCGCTGCATTTCGTGGTGATCGACCAGGCCACTGGCCAGGCGGTGGGCACGCTTGCGCTGATGCGTATCGATCCGGCCAACGGCGTGGTCGAAGTCGGGCACGTGACTTTCTCTCCCTTGCTGCAGGGCACGGCGCTGTCGACCGAGGCGCAGTTTCTGCTGATGCGGCGGGTCTTTGACGAGCTTGGCTATCGCCGCTACGAGTGGAAGTGCGACAGCCTCAACGCCCCCTCGCGCCGCGCCGCAGAGCGGCTGGGCTTTTTGTTCGAGGGTATTTTCCGCCAGGCGACCGTCTACAAGGGGCGCTCGCGCGACACGGCCTGGTACGCAATGCTCGATGGCGAATGGCCGGCAGTGCGGGCCGCGTTCGAGTCCTGGCTGGAGCCGGGCAACTTCGATGCCGAAGGCCGCCAGCGCCAACGCCTGATCACGCGCACGGCCTAGCGGACGGCCTCAGGGCAGTTCGGCCGGGTGGTTGTCCAGCGCCTGGCCGATCTGCTGGCGCAGGTCCCATTCTTCGAGCTGCGCACTGATGGGGCCGTAATAGGCGCCGTCTCGCACCACATAGATGGCAGGCAGGTGGAAGACTTCATAGCGTTGCACCAGGCCGCCATTGCGCGCCGCATCGACCCAGAAAAGCTGCTCGGCCGGCAAGGCCATGGTGGGCAGCCGCTGCTGGGCCAGGCGGCAGTTGGGGCACGATTGGCTATGGAACACCAGCAGCGACACGCCACGGGCGTCGAGCAATTGACGGTCGGCGGTGCCGTCGTCGAGATCACGTTCATCCATGATGTCAGGCCAGCCTGGCGTCCAGTTGCAGCAGAGTTTCGTAGAGAACGCGCGTGCCGTCCAGCAACTGCGCGGGTTCGATCCATTCTTCCGGGCAATGGCTGCGGCCATTGAGGCAGGGGATGAAAATCATCCCCATCGGGCCGGTCGGCGCCATGTACATGGCGTCATGACCGGCGCCGCTGGGCAGGCGCATGCTGGCATAGCCCAGGCGTTCGGCCGCCGCCTGCACCGCGTCCATCACTACGGCAGAGCAGTCGGTCGGCTCGGCGCGTGACAGCGGCTCGCTCTGCACGCGCAGGCGCAGGGCCGCCAGTTCGTCGGCCGTCTGCGCCAGCAGACCGGGGATGAAATCATCCAGGATGGCAGGGCTGTCGCTGCGCACTTCCAACGTCATTTCCACCCGTCCAGGCACGGCATTGGCGGCATTGGGCGTGAGGGCCAGCCAGCCAACGGTGGCCACGACGTAATGGGGATTACCGGCCAGCGCGCTGGCGCGGCGCTGGGCGGCATCGATCAGGCGTGCCGCACCCACCAGCGCGTCGCGGCGGATGTCCATGGGGGTTGTGCCGGCATGGTCGGGCTGGCCCAGCACGACGATGCGGGCGCGCCGGATCCCGACGATATTGGTCACCACGCCGATGGGCAGCTGGCGGCTCTCCAGCACCGGTCCCTGTTCAATATGCAGTTCCACGAAGGCGGCGGTGTCGCCAGCCTTGCGCAAGGCGCCATCCAGCCGGCCGGGGTCGCCGCCGATGCGGCTCATGCCCTGGGCCAGGGTCTCGCCCTGCGGGTTGCGCGCGGCCAGCATGTCCGGGGTCAGGTGGCCGCTGATGGCCCGGCTGCCGACGCAGGAAATGCCGTAGTCGCTGGGTTCTTCGGAGAGGAAATCGATCACCTCGAAGGGGTGTTCGAGCATCCGCCCCTGTTCCTGCAGGGTATGCGCGACCTCGATACCCGCCAGCACCCCGATGATGCCGTCGAAACGGCCACCTTCCATGACGGTGTCGCAATG
>JAEWJD010000032.1 GCA_023386765.1 Pseudomonadota bacterium
ACCTCACCCCATCGCTCGCGTTCCGAACGATTCCAGGCAGTAAAGTCTGCCGTATCCCGCAGCCGGCGCTCAAAGCCGGCGGAGATGAACTTGCTTTCGTAGTCCGGCGTATCAAAGCCCTTGAGCAAGGCGGCCGACAACTTGCGCACGATCGGCTCGGGAATGCCGGCCGGCCCGTATAACCCCAGCCAGCTGGTCACCTCGAAATCCTCCATGCCCTGTTCCTGCATGGTCGGGACCTGCGGCAACTGCCTTGCCCGATAGGCGCTGGTGACCGCCAACGGCTTCAGGCGCCCCGACTGGATCATCGGCAGGCTGGGCGGCAGGTTCATGAACAGCAGATCCAGATCCCCCTGCGACACACCGACCAGGGCATCGCTGGCCGCCTTGTAGGGCACGTGCTGCACCTTCAGCCCGGTGCGTTGCCCAAACAGCTCGCTGGTCAGGTGCGAAGAGCTGCCGACCCCGTTGCTGCCGTAGAGCAATACCTTGTCCGCCTTCTTCTGGTAGTCGATGAACTCCTGCAAGGTGTTGGCGGGATGATCCCGCCCGACCAGCAGCACATTGAGGAATTCGGCCGCCTGTGCGATGGGCATGAGGCTGGTCGAGACATCCAGCGGCATGTCAGCGCGCGTGACGGCGGGAATCACGTTGTGCCCCAGCCCGCCCAGCTGCAAGGTATAGCCATCCGGCGCGCGGGCGGCCACGGCCTGCATGCAGATCACGCCTCCGGCGCCCGCCTTGTTCTCGACCACGACGGTTTGGCCAAAGGCGTCGCGCAGCACTTCGGCGGCCAGCCGCGCCGCCAGATCCGTGGCGCTGCCGGGCGTGGAACCCACCATGATGGTGATGGGCCGCGCAGGATAGTCGTCCTGCGCCCATGCCGGCAACACGCCGCCCACGGCTCCCATTCCCAGCCACTTCAATACATTACGTCGGTCCATGAGTTTTCTCCTGGTCTCGGCGGCGGTGCATCAAGCCTGGCCAAACTGCAATGAAATACCGGCCCGTTGCGCGATGTCGCGCCAACGGATGAATTCCTGACGGTTGCGCTCGGCGAAACCGGCCGAATCGGCAGGCTTGGGCTCAAAGCCGGCCACCTGCAGTTTTTCGCGATAGGCCGGTTGCGCCAGCCCCTGCGCCAGCACCGTCCCCAGCTCCTGCACCAAGGGGGCAGGCATGGCTGCCGGGCCGTAGATACCCAGCCAGCTGGCGACATCAAAATCGGCGACGCCCTGCTCCTGCATCGTGGGCACATCCGGCAGATGGGCCGTGCGATAACTGCTAGTCACGGCCACCGGACGCACCTTGCCGCTGCGGATCAGGGGCAGAACGGCC
Organism: Pseudomonadota bacterium; assembly: GCA_023386765.1. Lineage (GTDB taxonomy): Bacteria > Pseudomonadota > Gammaproteobacteria > Burkholderiales > Burkholderiaceae_B > Bordetella. Next base: position 1,339 of record JAEWJD010000032.1, read on the forward strand.
GGCAGATTGTTGAAACAGAGCTGCAACCCGCCGTTGACCAGATCGACCATCATTTCGGAGCCGCCCCGATACGGCACGTGGGTCAACTTGACCTGCTGGGTCTGGGCGAAAAACTCGGAGGCCAGGTGCACCGAGGACCCCACCCCGGTGGAGCCGTAGGTGAAGTGCCCGGGCGGGGCAGCACGGATGGCCTGCACCAGTTCGGGTACGGTGGCATAGGGGGCATCCCGGGTCACCACCAGCACATTCACAAACTCGGCGGCCTGGGCAATCGGCACGAAGGCCTTGACGATATCCAGCGGCAGGCCCCGCGTGACCGCAGGCGGGATCACATTGCTGCCCAGTCCCCCGATCACCAGGGCATGACCGTCGGGTTTGGCGGCAGCCACCGCCTGCAGGCCGATCAGACCGCTGGCACCGGGCCGGTTCTCGACCACGACCGTATGGTCGTAATGCTTGTTGAGGATCTCGGCCATGACCCGGCCGGCGATGTCCGTCACGCCACCCGGCGCGTAAGGCACGATGATAGAGACGGGCCGGGGCCCGAACGTGCTCTGCGCCGCGCGCCCCGGCCCTGGCAGGCCCAGGCACGCGAAGGCACCCAACGTCTTCAATACGGTACGTCGTTTCACAGCTTTCCCCTTGATGGCAGGCCGCCGGGTCAGGCCCGGCGTGGCTCTCTGCCTTGCTTGCGAATGGACGGTGCGCAGAAGGGGCGCTGCCCCTGGTGGCGCCGCAGTATCGGCCCGCCCCGCTCAATCCTCGGGCATCAGGCCAGCCCAGTCCGCGCCGCCCATGAACTGGGCCCAGCGCCGGTAATAGGCCCGCGCGTTCTCCTCCGTGTACTCATTGCTGAGCACGGCGCCGCGCAGTTCGGGAATCGGCGTGCTGTGGCCGAGCCCCATCTGGTAATTGAAGAACATCTCCTGGGCCACCGCGCCCTGGCTGGCCTCGGTCGCCTGGCTCCAGTTTTCAAGGTCATCCGACTCGGTCATGCCGCCCGGTCCGGAATACCTGAGGTAATAGTGCCGCGCCATCTCCTTGACGGCCTCGGGCGCATCTTCGTCGACCAGGTACATGCGCCACATCTCCATTTCCGTGGCGCTGATGGGATGAAACACCGTCAATGTGCGCGGCTGTATCCCGTGGAAGGACATATTGGGGAAAATGGTGCCCACCCGATGACGCACCCGCATGCCCTCACCCAGGTTGAGGATGCGGCGCTCGTGGACCTGGCGGTAATACTCGGCGATCTCGGGATCGCTCTGGTACATCGCTGTGAACTCGGGCTCCTCGAAATGCGGCAGATTGCCCAGCAGGCCATGGCCCAACTGCGGAAAGGCAATCGCCACCCTGCCTTTCATGGCGTCGCGGCGCCCTTTCCCGCCACTGGGGCCGATGCCCACGATGTCAACCGAACGATGGCTGATGTCGTGATACAGGTCACCGATGAAATTCTCGGCGGGCAGCTTCCAGTTGGCCGGAATGCGCCACTTCTGGACGCCGCCGATCACCACCGAACCGCCCTCTCGGCCGTCGCGATGATCCAGCGCGGCATCCAGGTAAAGGCGCATATCGCCCAGATAGGTTTCAAATGGCGGCGCGTTCTCGTCCCAGGTCGCCCAGATGGTGCCCTTGTAGTTGCAAACCTGGGCGACCGACTTCAGGCCCCACTGCTTCTTGTCCAGTTCCGAAAGATAGTGCGTCGTGAACCCCGGCACCCCGACCAGCTCGCCGGGGCGCTCCACCAGGTTGCCATCGGTGGAAAAGCTCCAACCGTGATAGGGACAGGTGAAAGTCCGGTTGTTGCCATGATCGTAGCGGCACAGCTTCATGCCGCGATGCGTGCAACTGTTGAGCAACACCTGGATCTGCCCCTGCCGGTCACGCGTCAGGATGACCGAATCGGTCCCCATGCGCGACACGAAATAATCGTCCGGCTTGGGCACCAGGCTTTCATGGCCGACAAACAGCCAGGCACGCGCGAAGATGCGCTTGATCTCCTGCTGAAAAATCTCTTCATCGGCAAAGATTGCACGGCTGACCAACCCCTCGTCAGCGCGCACCAACTCATCAATGGCTTTCATTTCTTCCCCTTGGTTCATGCCTCAGGGAACGCTCACGAACTGCCACGCCCCCCGTAAACTCCGATAATCATACAAACTAATACTACGATCGAAACTCTCAAATTTTCAATAGCTTGACGCATAATCGAATACCCTTATGCCAATAATATTGATGGCAAAGAAAGTTTGTCGTATAAACATACAAGCCTTCAACGCAGCCCTTTCCGGTGCTGCAGGGGAACACACATGGCCTTTTTGAAACGACAACGCAATCTGCCCGCCGCCGCTGAACCCAACCTGACCGACCGGGTCGCGGAAATGCTGGTCAGCGAGATCACCAGCGGCCAATACAAGCTGGGCGAGATCCTTCCGCCCGAACAGATCATTGCCGAACGCCTGGGGGTGTCGCGCACCGTGCTGCGCGAGGCGGTCTCCCGCCTGAAGGCCGACGGCATGGTCAACAGCAAGCAAGGCCGCGGGCTGACCATCACCGCCACCGAACGCCCCTTCGTACTGCGCATGCAGGGCGCGGGCCTGGACGATGTGGAACAGATCCTGGCGATCGTGGAACTGCGGCGCGGCTTCGAGATCGAGGCCGCGTCCCTGGCCGCCACCCGGCGCACGCTCAATGACCTCGCCGCCATGCGCGCGGCCTTGCGCGGCATGGCACTGGCCATCGACTCCGACGACATCGTGGCCGGCGTGGAAGCCGACATGCACTTTCACCGCACCATCGCCGAGGCGACCCACAACACTTACTACGTCGAATTCTTCAACTTTCTGAGTTCGCTGCTGGATCGCAACCTGCGGGTTTCACGCACCCGCTCCGCCCAGGCAAAACGCGGCATCGACGCCCAGCACGAACACGAAACGCTGTACCAGGCGATTGCCGACGGCGACGCCACGCTGGCGCGCTGCCACGCGCGCACCCATATCGAGAACACCGAAACCCGCTTGCGCGCGCACAGCCTGCTGCATGGGGCCCACGGCCTGAGCGAGGCCGGCACCATGTCCTGACGGCGCCGGCCTGCCGGATCCGCCGCCGGCCATGTAGACCAGAACAACCGCATCAGACGGGGGAGACAAGACATGCCCAACGAACGGCCGCCTGCGCTGCAGGTCGACGTCCTCATCATCGGCGCCAGCCACGCCGGCACCGAATGCGCGCAGGCCCTGCGTGCGGCCGGCCATAGCGGCCGGATCCTGCTGCTGGACGCGCAGCACCGGCACCCCTACCAACGCCCGCCGCTCTCCAAGGGCGTGCTGGCCGGCCATACCGACGCCGAACGCCTGACGCTGCTCTCGCCCCAGGCCTGCGCGCAACGGGACATCACCTTTCTACATGGGGTGACGGTCAGCGCCCTGCAGCCCCAGGCGCATCGGGCACAGACACAGGACGGCCGCGAGATTCACTATCGGCATTGCGTCATCGCGACTGGCGCGCGCGCGCGCACGCTGCCGTTGCCCGAGGGGCTGCCCTGCCATGCCATCCGCCAGTTCGATGACGCCCAGGCCTTGCGGCATGCCCTGTTGCCCGGCCACCGGCTGCTCATCATCGGCGGCGGCTACCTGGGTCTGGAGGCCGCCTCCAGCGCCGCCAAACTGGGCTTGCAGGTCACCGTGCTGGAACAATCGACCGGTCTGATGGCCGGCAAGGTCTCCCCCGAAACCGCCAACCGCCTGCAAGCGCTGCATGAGCAGGCCGGCATCCGGGTCCTGCTTCAGGCCCGCATCCGGCAATGGCTGCGCGACGCGCAGGGCTGGCAGGCGGTGCTGGAAGATGGCAGCGTATTGCCGACCGACCTGGTGTTGCAGAGCGTGGGCGCCGAGGCAAACGATGCGCTGGCGCGTGCGGCAGGGCTGCGCTGCGACAACGGCATCCTCATCGATGCCGCCTGCCGCAGCAGCGCGCCGGACATCTATGCCATCGGCGACTGCGCCAGCCAGCCACGCTGCGATACCGGAGCGGCGATGCGCATCGAAAGCGTACAGAACGCGCTCGACCAGGCCCGTTGCGCGGCCGCCCACATCGCCGGCGGCGCGCCCCCCGCCGCCCGTCCCCCCACGTTCTGGTCCGAGCAGCAGGGCTGCCGGCTGCAGATGGCCGGCCTGCTCGAACCCGGCCTGGCCATCCATGACCTCGTGCTTGACACGACCAAGGGCTGGCTGGTCGAACGCCATCAGCACGGCCGGCTGGCCGTGGTCGAGGCGGTGGACAGCCCGATTGAATTCATGCGCGCCGCCAAACGCATTGGCACCGCCAGCGACCTGCCGGCGCACGCATCGGCTCATTGAAACGCTAGGAGCAGCAACACCATGCCTCACGTCATTTTTGAACACCCGGACGGCAGCGAACAGGCGCTTGAGATTCCCAATGGCTGGTCGCTCATGGAAGCCGCAAGGCAGCAAGGGCTGCCCGGCATCGTGGCCGAATGCGGCGGTGGCGCCATCTGCGGCACCTGTCATGTCCTGCTCGACCCCGAGATCCACGCCCGCCTGCCGCCGGCCGATTTCACCGAGCAGGCCCTGCTGGAAATCGTGCCGCAGGCCGGACCGACCAGCCGCCTGTCCTGTCAGGTCATCATCGGCGAGGAACTCGACGGCATGCGTGTACGCATCCCCGCCGAACAACTCTGCCTCTGAACCGGAGCCCTGCCATGTCTGAATTCAAGAGCGTCAACCTGGCCACGCTGACCCCCGGCATGCGACTGCGCACCGCCGATGGCGCCATCGCCGAGGTGGCCGACAACCCGCAAGACGGCACCTGGATCATCTGCCGCTATCTCGATCATCCCACCTCGCCCGGCCTGATGGATGGCAAGGAACACGCCATCTTCGCGACCGATATTGAAAGTGTCCTCTGAAAGCGGACTTCCACCGCCCGCCTTTTTGCTGTCCCAATCTCTTACTGAAGGAGCATTTCCCATGGCCAAGCCCGTAGTCGTCGTCTCCGCGCCGCTGCCCCAGGATCTGCGCGAGCAGCTCGCCGCCCAGACCCAAATCATCGACGTGCCGACCGGCCAGGCGATTGTCCAGACCCTGGGCGCCGAACAGGCCCGGCAGGTGCAAGGCATCCTCTGCACGGTCCGCAGCAAGATCGACCGCGATCTGCTGGCAGCCATGCCCGCGTTGCGCGTGGTCTCCAACTTCGCGGTCGGTTTCGACAATGTCGACCTCCCCGCGATGAACGAGCACGGCGTGCTGATGTGCAATACCCCCAAAGTGCTCGACGGCGCCGTCGCCGACCTGACCTTCGGCCTGATCCTCTGTCTGGCACGCAATCTGGTGGCGGGCGACGCCTTCGTGCGCAGCGGCGCCTGGACCAAGGGCGCCTTTCCGCTGGCGCACGATATCCGCGGCAAGACCCTGGGCCTGCTGGGCATGGGCCGGATCGGGCGCGAAGTGGCGCGTATCGCCCGCGCCTTCGATATGTCGGTCATCTATCACAACCGCCGGCAGGACAGCGAAGCCGAGGCCAGCGGCCTGGCCAGGTATTGCGAACGCGATGCGCTGTTTGCCCAATCCGATGTGCTCAGCATCCATATCCCGCTGAGCCCGCAGACACGCCACAGCATCGGCGCGCGCGAACTGGGGCTGATGAAGTCCAGCGCCTACCTGATCAACACCGCGCGAGGCGCCGTGGTGGATGAGGCGGCACTGATCGCCGCGCTGCAAGCGGGCCGTCTGGCCGGAGCCGGCCTGGACGTCATGGAAACCGAGCCGCTGCCGCCCGACAGCCCCTTGTGCGCCATGCCCAACGTCGTGCTGCAAGCCCACATCGGCAGTGCCACGGTGGAAACCCGGCGCGCCATGATCGACCTGGCCGCCCACAACCTGATGGACGCCCTGTCGGGCAAACAGCCCGTGGCGATGGTCAACCCCGACATCTGGGAACGCCGCCAGGCCTGAGTGCGGTGCGTGCCTCCCTGCCCCGGCGGGGACGCACGCGCC
>JAEWJD010000070.1 GCA_023386765.1 Pseudomonadota bacterium
CCCCCCCGCACCCTTTGCCACACCCTCATTCCCAGCACCCTCCCAGGTGCCCCCACGCGTCCCTTCTTTCAGGCCTCCTGCCCTCTGCCCGCGACAATCTATGGCACGGCGCAATCCCGGCCTGCCATGTACGCGCTGCGGCGGTGCGCTTCCCATCCGCCCCTGCCCCCGCAGCAAGCCATCCGGGGTATGCCGGGCCTGCGTCAACCGCCGGCCCCGCCCCTGTTCGGTTGACGCAGGCCCAGCAAACGCCGGGCTTGCGTCTCGATGCTGGCCCGGGCGTGGCGCCCGCCCGCCAGAAGATCCTCATGGGTTTCGACCACCGCCACGGCCTGCGGGCATGACATCCAGCGCCAGGGCGGCAAACGGCCGGCCCGCAAGACATCACCGTCCGGCCCGATAAACCAGACCGCAATCGGATAAGCCATCGCCCCACTGTGCACCGCACGGCACGGATGCAACAGAAGACCGCTGCGCAAGCCCAGTGGCCGCCGCCTGCCCAGCAAGCCGCGCAAACGTCCCCATGCCCCTGATGCAACCCGCAAACGCAAACGCCTGCCAACGCCGGCCTCCGGCTGCCTGGCATGCCTTGCGTTCGGCGGCTCCATCCTCATACTCCCTGCCGGAGTCCTGCACCCTGGTTGGGCGCAGGCCCGGCCCGCCGTGCTGGGTGCTGCCCATTCTGGTGCTTGCGGCAGCGATTCACCATCCACCCCCTGCCCACAAATCCACCACCAGGGGAAAAGCCAGCACCAGAAAGGTGCAGGGAAACATGCAAGTCATCAAGGGGAACAGCATCTTGACCGGGGCCTGCATGGCGCGCTCCTCGGCCTGCTGATAGGCTTCATCGCGCAACTGCCGCGACAGGCCGCGCAGCACCGAAGCGGCCGCGCCGCCCAGGCGATCGGCCTGCGCCAGCGCCGACACCCAGGCATGCACTCCCGGCACATCCAGGCGCTGGGCCATGGCCATGAGCGCCTCACGCTGCCCACGTCCGGCCCGCTGTTCGTTCAAGGCCTGCAGCAACGCAGCGGTCAGCGCCCCAGGAGGACAGTAGCGCGCGGCCAGATGCAAGGCATTGGCAAGGCTCTGCCCCGCCTCGACACACAAGGTCATCACATCCAGCAGAAACGGCAACTGCCTGGCCACAGCCCGCTGGTGACGGCGGATGCGCCCACGCATCTGCCAGACGGCACCCGCCACCGCGATACCCGTCCCGGGCAGCAATCCCATTGCCCAGCGCCCACGGTTGCCTGCGACCACGACATCGACCTCGCGCAGCCCAGGGACATCGATCCAGGCTGCCAGGCCCGCCCCGGCCGCTGCTCCCAACGCGCCGACCAGCAGGACGCGCGCAGGCAGCCACGCAACCGGCAAGCTGGCCGGCCATTGCCCACGACTCATCCAGATACGCAGGCGATCCCGCCAATGCCAGCCCAACACCGGCTCAAGCACCTGACTGAGCCGGCTCAACCACGGCCAGGCAAGCCGCTCCATCGCGGAAAGCCCCGACGGTATGGGCTGCGCACGCCGCAACGTGGCCGCCACCCCCAATGCCAGCACAAAGCCCCCCAACGCCGCCAGCCACGCAGCCGCGCTCATGGGGCACTGGCGGCAAGAATGCGCCGTATCATCCACCAGCCTGCCGCCTGCAGCAACGCCAGCAAGGCCAGCACCACCCAGCCCGCCGGCGTGCGCCACAGGGCTGCCATGGACTCGGGCCGCAGGGCGTACAACACCACACCCAGGGCTGCCGGCATGGCGCTCAGCACCCAGGCCTGTATCCGCCCCTGTGCGGTCAGCGCGCGCAATCTTCCTTGTGCACGCAGTTGTTCCTGCAAGACCTGGGCGATGCCTTCCAGGGTTTGCGCAAGATTGCCACCCGTACTCCCAGCCACGCGAAACGCGGCGCTGACCAGATGCAACTCGGGTAATCCGGCACGCGCCTCCCAGCGGCACAACGCATCATCGAAAGCCACGCCCAGACGCTGTTCCCGCAACACCAGGCCGACCTCCTGGGCCAGCGGCACCTGCGCCAGATCCGCCAGTTGACGCAAACCGACTGCCAGGCTGGCTCCACCTCGCAAGGCGGCAGCCAGGCTCAACAGGCCGCCCGGCAACTGGGCCAGCAAGCGTTGCTGACGCCGCCGACGTGCCCCGGCCAAGCCCCACCCGGGCAGACGCCAGGCCAGCAACGCCGCCAGCAGGGCAAGCATCCACTGCCCGCTCAGCAGTCCGGCCACGGTACCCACCGACACGGCGCCTGCCAGCGCGAGCCCCCAGAGCTGGCGCGGATCGACAAAAACGAACACTTCCTGCAAACCCAGCTGCATCCCTTGCTGGTAGGTGCCGCGGTAGCGTGCCCAGGCCGGCCGCAACACCGCCTGCAACTGCCAGGCCAGCAGCGCCGCCGACAACGGCGCCAGCACCAGGGCAAGGATGACCGAGACCCTCATGGCGCCGCTCCGGGCCATCCCTGCCAATGCGGCGCCACGAACCCCTGGTCGGCCTGATAGCGGAAAAGATCCTGCAGCTGGATGGTGCCGCTTTCCATGCCGCACACCTCGGTAATCGCCACCACGCGGCGCCGGCCATCTCCGCCCCGCGCCTGTTGCACGATCAGATCCACACAGGCCGCCACATATTCCCGCACCGTTGCAAGCGGCAGATCCAGACCCGCCATCAGCACCATGGACTCCAGCCGCGCCAGGGCATCACGGGGCGAGTTGGCATGCAACGTGGTCAGCGACCCCTCATGCCCGGTATTCATCGCCGTGAGCATGTCAAAGGCCTCGCCCCCACGACACTCACCAACCACGATGCGGTCCGGCCGCATCCGCAAGGCATTGCGCACCAGATCGCGAATCTCGACACGCCCCTTGCCCTCCGTGTTCGCGGGCCGGGCTTCCAGCGCGACCAGATGCGCGTGAGCCAGACGCAGCTCGGCCGCATCCTCGATGGTGACCACCCGTTCATCGAGTGGAATGGCGTTGGACAGCACATTGAGCAAGGTGGTCTTGCCCGCCCCCGTGCCTCCGGAGATCACGATATTGCGCCGCTCACGCACACTGCGCTCAAGATATTGCGCCATGTCGATGCTCAGGGCCTGGGCGACCAGCAGATCCTCCATGGCAAGATGATGCGCCGGGAACTTGCGGATGGTCAGGCAGGTGCCACGCAGGGAGATCGGCGGAATCACGGCGTTGACCCGCGAGCCATCTGCCAACCGGGCGTCGACCATGGGGGCCGCCTCATCGATACGCCGGCCGATGGGTGTCACGATGCGTTCGAGCACATGCCGCAGGGCCTGCTCGCTACTGAAGCTGCCCGCCTGCCTTTCCAAGCGGCCTTCCCGCTCCACGTAGATCTGGGCATGCCCATTGACCATGATCTCGCTGATATCCGGCTCGGCCAGCAAGCACTCCAGGGCGCCCAGGCCCACCGCTTCGTCCAGCACCAGCTGGCTGACCTCATGGCGATCCACCGATGCAGGCAACTCGACCCGCCCTTCCTGCAGAATCTGAGCCAGGCTGGCAGCCGCCTCTTGCCGCAGGGCTTCATCACTCATCGCCGCAACATCCCTGCGCCGAAGATCCAGTGCCTGGATCAATGCCTCGTGCAAAGCAACCCGGCAGGCGGACAACGCAGCCGCCTCGGCACCCTCGGGCCAGGCCCCATAGCCATCTGCGGACAGGCCTGCCGGCGCATGCACCGCCGCCCGACGAGACGATGTCTCACTCTGCTCACTCCGCAGCACGCGCTCGTCCAGACACACCGCCACGTCCGCCGATAACGGCACCGGCCCGTCAACCGCGGCCACGGCGTCACCTGCGACAGCGCCCATCGCTGCCAGCTGCAAGCGGCAGGGTCCGATCACGATCTGGTCGGCCAAGCCCAAGGGGCCGTGGCGTGCAATACGCACACCGTTGACGTAGGTGCCGGCCAGGCAGCCCAGATCCTCGAGCATCCAGCCCTGCGGGCTCCAGGCCAGCCGTGCGTGCTCACGTGCCACGCGCCAGCTCGCAATCGTCAGCTCACAGTGCCGGGCACGGCCGATCAGGACAACAGCCCCGGGATCCAGACGATGCGAGAACCGGCTTACCTGCCCATTTTCGAATTTCAGCGTCAATTCCAGCTGCATTGCTTGTTACTCCGTTTGCCCAGGCCTGCCGCCCGCCTGCGG
>JAEWJD010000099.1 GCA_023386765.1 Pseudomonadota bacterium
GCGTGAATGCCCTGCTTCCCGGGCTGGTGGCCGGGGCGCGCATCGAGCGCGTGATCGTGACCGCCGGGGCGGCGGGCATCGGCGCGGCGATTGCCGCCGCCTTTGCCGAACGCGGGGCGCGCGTGCATATCTGCGATGTGGATGAGGCGGCCCTGCAGGCCTGCCCGCATGCCTGGGCGCGGGCCGACATGCGCCGCCGCGAGGAGGTCGAGGCCTACATGGCGCGGGCGCTGGACTGGCTGGGAGGGCTGGATGTGCTGGTCAACAATGCCGGCATCGCCGGGCCGACGGCCGGCATCGCCGAGCTGGATCCGCAGGCCCTGGCCGCCACGCTGGATATCAATCTGCAGGCGCAGTTCCACACGGTGCGCCTGGCGCTGCCAGCCCTGCGCGAGGCGGGCGGCGGCAGCATCGTCAACATCAGTTCGGTGGCCGGGCGCATGGGCGTGCCGCAGCGCACGCCCTATGCCGCCAGCAAGTGGGGGGTGGTGGGCCTGACGCGTTCGCTGGCCGTCGAGCTGGGCCATGAGGGCATCCGCGTGAATGCCCTGCTTCCCGGGCTGGTGGCCGGGGCGCGCATCGAGCGCGTGATCGAGGCGCGGGCGCGCAACATGGGTGTGAGCGTCGAGGAAGAAACCCGTCTGGAGCTGGCCGGAGTGAGCCTGGGCCGTTTCGTGCAGCCGGGGGATATCGCCAACATGACGCTGTTCCTGGCCAGCCCCTTTGGCGCCATGATCAGCGGCCAGGCCATCAGTATCGACGGCGATCTGCAGGCGCTGCCCTGGCAGCCCGGCCACTGACGGCGGTATCAGGCCGTGCCGGAAGCGGGCAGCAGCATGATGGTGGCGGCATAGCCGCCCTGGCGGCGGGTCTGCGCCGTGGCGCGCAGCGCCTCCAGCAGGCGCTCGGTCAGGTCCAGGCCGCTGTCTTCCTGGCGGGTGATGAGCACGAAGTCAAACCATTGCCGGGTGGTCAGCGGGCGGGCCGTCAGTTCGGGATAGGCGGCTTCGATGTCGCTGGCCGACAGGGCGTTGACCAGGCTGATGCCCCGGATGGCGCGCACCGTTCCCGGCAACAGCGACATATGGGCCTGGATGCCCGAACGCAGGCGCAGGCTGGCGGCGATGTCGCCCTGCGCCACCACATAGTCCGACCATAGTGGCTGGACATAATCCTGCAGCGGAATCGCATCCACGGCCACGGCCGGCTGGCTGGCCAGCGGGTGGGCGCGATGCAGGATGGCCATCACGTCGGTGCGCAGAAAGGGGTGGTAGCACAGGCGGCTGTTGTCGCGCGCCACGGCGCCCAGGCCGAAATCGGCGCGCCGCGTGTCCACGGCGCTCAGGACCTGCACCGAAGACTCCACGTCGATCGAGCAAGGCCGCGCGCCATGGCGTTGCAGATAGTGGCGCACGGCATCCGGGGCGTAGGCCAGGGCCAGCGCCGGCGAGGTGGCGATGCGCAGGCCGTGCCCGCCGAACTGTTCGATGCTGTGCAGCGCTTCGTCGATGCGCACCAGTTCATCGAGCACGTGCTTGGCCTCCCGGTACAGATAGTGGCCGGCCTCGGTGGGCCGCAGCGTCTTGCGCGAACGGTCGAACAGCGCCACGCCGGTGGCGCGCTCCAGGCGGGAGATGGCGTGGCTGACGGCGGGCTGCGTCATGTGCATGGCCAGGGCGGCCTGGCGGGTCGAGCCGGTCATGACCACGTTATAGAAAATGCGCAGATCGTGGATGTTGAAGTTGCGCTTCATGGCCTTTGGGGTCCCCTTGTGGAGCGTCGTGGCGGCTCGCGGCTCAGCCGCGCCCGGCCTTCTGGGTGAGTTTGAGGTTGTTGCGCAGCATGTCGTAGACCAGCCGGGGGCTGGGGTCGACCGGATCGGGGTGAATCCAGAGATAGTAGGTGACGTCGGGCAGGGAGGGCAGGCCGTCGCCTTCGCCCAGCACGCGCATGTCGGGCGTATGCAGCTCGACGCTGCGTGCCGTGATGCCCAGGCCGGCGCGCAGCGCCGCGCGGATGCCGACCAGATTGGGGGCCACGTAGTTGGCGTGCCAGGGAATGCGGGCCTGCTCCAGCGCCGTGAGCGCCAGGCGGCGGAAGATGCTGGGTTCGTCGGCCAGCACCAGCGGCAGGGGCGAGCCGGGGTCGTGCACGTAATCGGCCGAGCAGAACCACACGGTGGGCGAGCTGCGCAGCACCAGGCCTTCCAGGGTCTGGTCAAAGCGGGTGGAGATGCACAGGTCGATTTCGCCGCTGTGCATCGCCGTCATCAGGACGGGGCTGCGATCGACGCGGATTTCCAGCTTGATCTTGGGCAGAAAGCGGGTGACCTGGTTCAGCACCGTGGGCAGGATGCTGTCGGCGACATCATGCGGCGCACCCAGACGCAGCTTGCCCTCGAAGCTGGCGTCCTGCATGGCGCGGATGGCTTCGTCATTGATGGCCAGCAGATGGTGGGCATAGGCCAGCAGGCGCTGGCCGTGGGCCGAAAGATGCTTGCGGCGGCCGCGCTTCTCGAACAGGGGAAAGCCGATCAGGGCCTCGAGGCGTTGCAACTGCTGCGAAACGGCCGACTGGGTTTTATGCAAGTGCTCGGCAGCGGCCGCGAAGGTCTCGAATTGATCGACGGCCACCAGCGAACGCAGCAGTTCCAGATCCAGATTGCGCATGTTGGATGCCCTTAAAACATTAGCATTGCTTATATTTTAATAAAACAAATTAGGTTGTTTGGCCGGCGGGCCCTCGGTACATTGCCTCTATCAATTCCGATGACAAACGAGAGGGTATTCCATCATGGCCGTTGACGCCGCTGTTCGGGACGCTGCAAGCGTTGCCGTCGAAAATATTAGAAAGATCACGGTTGAAGAAGGCGTGACGCGCGGCAGCCTGGACAAGGTGCTGGCCGAGCTGGTGGCGCTGGCCGGACAGCGCGAATTGTGGGGCGAAGACCGCTTTGCCGCGCCCGAGGAAGGGGAGCTGCAGGCCCGCTACCTGATCAGCGCCGACGCCGACGACAGCTTTGCGCTCTACCTGAACGTGATGCGCCCGGGTAAGAAGATCGTGCCGCACAACCACACCACCTGGGCCTGTATCGCCGCAGTTGAAGGGGCTGAAACCAATTTCCTGTACGAGCGCCGTGAAGGCGGTCACGAGCCGGGTCCGGCACGCATCGAGCAGGTGGGCCAAGTGCAGGTGGAGCCGGGCGGCGGCATCGCGTTGATGGCCGATGATGTGCATGCGGTGCAGATCCATGGCAATGATGTGATCCGCCATTTGCATATGTATGGCCGCGCCCTGGAAACGCTGGACCGCCGCCTGGCGTTCGACATGCAGGCCGGCACGTGCGCGGTCATGCCGGTCGGCGTGAAGACGCGGAGCTGACATGAGCGTCAAGCCTCGCCGCGCCACCGCCTTGCTGCGCGCCGGCCGGCCGCATCGCGGTTGGGTCAACACGCCGGTCACGCGGGCCAGCACCTTCATCTATGACAACGTGGCGCATTGGCGCGATGTGCGTGCCCGCCGCGAGCAGGAGCAGCTGGTGTCGTATGGTGCCCGCGGCACCGACACCACGCATGCGCTGCAGGATGCGCTGGTCGAACTGGAGGGCGGGCATCGCGCCTGCCTGTTCCCGACCGGGCAGGCGGCCATTGCGGTCCTGCTGCTGGCCTATCTGAAGGCCGGCGACCATGTGCTGATCACCGATGCGGTGTACGAGCCGGTGCGGCGCTTCTGCGCCGAGCACCTGGCGCGGCTGGGGGTGACGTTCACCTACTATCGCGCCGATGGCAGCGACCTGGCGCAGAAGTTGCTGCCGCAGACGCGCATGATCTATGCGGAATGCCCCGGCTCGCTGACCTACGACATGATGGACCTGCCGGCGGTGGCCGAGCTGGCGCATGCCAATGATTGCCTGCTGGCCGTCGACAATACCTGGGGCTCGGGCGTGCTGTACCGGCCGTTGGAGCTGGGCGCCGATGTGTCGGTGATCGCATCCACCAAGTATCTGGGCGGGCACGCCGATGTGGTCATGGGTGCGGTGGTGACGCATGAGCGCGCCTGGCCTGCCATGCAGCGCGCCGCCATCGACTTCGGCCAGACGGTCGGGGCCGACGATGCTTTCCTGGTGCTGCGCGGCATGCGTTCATTGCCCCTGCGGCTGGCCCAGCATGAGCGCCACGCCTTGCAGGTGGCGCAGTGGTTGCAGGGCCGGCCCGAAGTGGCCAAGGTGTTTTGCCCGGCGTTGCCGGGCGATGACAACCATGCCTTGTGGCAGCGCGATTGCCACGGGGCCAATGGCCTGCTGACCATCGAGTTCGCGCCCGGGATCGGCGCAACCGGTGTCGAGGCCGCTGTCGATGCGATGCAGTTGTTTGGCCTGGGGGCGTCCTGGGGCGGCTTCGAGAGCCTGGTGATCCCGGCTGACCTCACGCGCGCCCGCAGTCTGGGCGACTGGACCGGACGCGGGCAGATGCTGCGCCTGCATATCGGCCTGGAAGACCCGCTGGACCTGATCGAAGACCTGGAGCAGGCCTTTGCCCAGCTTAGCCGAGCTGGCACTCCCGATTGACTCTTAGCTGAATCACGATGACGAATTTTTCTTCCCGCAGCGCTGCTGCGGTGGCCCCCCTTTTGCTCAAAGAATGGCTGCATGATGGCGCCGAGATTGCTTTGCTGGATGTGCGCGAGCACGGCCAGTATGGCGAGTCGCATCTGTTCTATGCCGTGTCGTTGCCCTGGAGCCGGTTGGAGCTGGATATCGGGCGGTTGGTGCCGCGCCGCTCGGCGCGCGTGGTGGTGTATGACGAGGGCGACGGTCTGGCCCGGCAGGCGGCAGAGCGCCTGCAGGCCTTGGGTTATGGCGAGGTGTACTGGCTGGAAGGCGGCACGCCCGCCTGGCGCGCGGCCGGCCTGCAATTGTTTGCCGGCGTGAACGTGCCCAGCAAGACCTTCGGCGAACTGGCCGAGCATGCCTTTGACACGCCGCGCATCCGCGCCGACGAGCTGGCCGCCATGCAGGCGCGCGGCGAGGCGGTGGTGATCGTGGACGGCCGTCCGTACAACGAGTATCGCAAGATGAACATCCCGGGCAGCGTCTGCTGCCCCAATGGCGAGCTGGCGTTGCGCATCGATACGCTGGTGCCGGACGCGACCACGCCCATCGTGGTCAACTGCGCCGGCCGCACGCGCAGCATCATCGGCGCGCAGACGCTCATCAACCTGGGCCTGCCCAATCCGGTCTACGCGCTGGAGAACGGCACCCAGGGCTGGTTCCTGGCGGATCTGACGCTGGAGCATGGCGCGCAGCGCCGTTATGGCGAGGCAGTGCCGGCCGGTGCGCTGGCGCAGCTGCGCCAACGTGCCCAGGCCGTGGCGGAGCGTTTCGCGGTGCCGGTGGTGGACGCGGCATCGGTGGCCGGTTGGCTGGAGGATGGCCAGCGCAGTATTTTCCTGTGCGATGTGCGCAGCGCCGAAGAGTTTGCTCACGGCTCGCTGCCAGGCGCGCGCCACACGCCGGGCGGACAGCTGATCCAGGCCACCGACCAGTATGTAGGGGTGCGTCACGCGCGTCTGGTGCTGTTTGACGGCGAGGGCGTGCGCGCCCCGGTCGTGGCCAGTTGGTTGCGCCAGCTCGGCTGGGATGCGGTGGTGTTGCGCGAAGGGCTGGAGGCCGTCTTGCCGCAAGCGCCGGCCGAGGCCGCGCTGCCGTCCTTGCCGACGCTGAGCATCGAGGACTTGCGCACGGCGCAGGCGGACGGGGCGCCGATCATCGATGTCCGCCCGAGCATGCAATATCGGCGCCTGCGGGTGGCCGGCGCTCAATGGGGCATCCGTTCGCGGGTGCAGCAGGCAGTGGCGCTGAGCGAGGCCGCCGGCGGCGCGCCGCTGACGTTGATCGCCGAGGAGGCGGGGGTGGCGGCGCTGTTTGCCCAGTCCGCCCGCGAGCTTGGCCTGGCAGTGGCCGGCGTCAACCTGGACGGCGAGCAGGTCTGGCGTGATGCCGGCCTGGCCCTGGCGGCGGGCGGCGAGCTGCCGCCCGATGCCGAGTGCATCGATTATCTGTTTTTCGTTCATGACCGGCACGACGGCAACAAGGCCGCCGCGCGCCAGTACCTGGCCTGGGAGTCCGGCCTGTTGCAGCAGATCGACGCGCGTGAGCG
>JAEWJD010000209.1 GCA_023386765.1 Pseudomonadota bacterium
GCTCCACGCCCAGTTGCACCAGGGTCGGTGCCGCCACGGCCACCATGATCAGGTAGTTGGCGGTGGTGGGCACGCCGCAGCCCATCAGCACGCACACCAGGCCGGTCATGATGAGCGCCGCGACCAGGGTCAGTGCCTGCGGGTTGGCCAGCATGTCGGGCAGCAGGCTGCTCACGCTGCCGGCCACCGATTGGGCGGCCGAGATCACGATGTACGAGATCTTGAAGCCCACGCCGGGCAGCGTCACCACGCCGATCACCAGGCCGACGGTGCCGGCGGCCGCACCCACGGCCAGCGCGTACTTGGCGCCGGTTTCGAAGGCGTCGTACAGGTCACGCCAATGCAGGCGCTGGAACGGGTTGAGCAGGCCCACCAGGATGCAGCCCGTGATGCCCGCGAACGCGGCCAGGTAGGGCGTGCGGCCGCTGGCCAGCACGGCGATCAGCATCACCAGCGGGATCAGCGTAGGCCAGCGCTTCTTGAACGAGGCCTTGAGCTTGGGCATTTCCTCTTCGGTCAGTCCGCGCAGGCCTTCGCGCTTGGCTTCGAAGTGCACCTGCATGAACATCCCGAAAAAGTACAGCAGGGCCGGGGCGATCCCGGCAATGGCGATCTGCTGGTAGGGGATGCCGAGGAACTCGATCATCAGGAAGGCGGCCGCTCCCATGATGGGGGGGGTGATCTGGCCACCGGTGCTGGAGGCGGCCTCCACGCCGGCAGCGAAGTGCCTCGGATAGCCGACACGGATCATGGCCGGGATGGTGAGCGAGCCCACCGTGACGGCATTGGCGACTGACGATCCCGACAGCATGCCGAACATGGCCGACCCGAATACCGACACTTTGGCCGGGCCGCCGGCATAGCGTCCGGCGATGGTCGAGGCCACGTCCAGGAACAACTGGCCCAGGCCGATGCGGGTCGCCAGCACGCCGAACAGCACGAAGTGGAAGACATAGGTCGCCACCACGCCCACCGCCACGCCGTAGACGCCCTGGCTGGTCAGGTACATGTGGTTGACGATCTGCGACCACGAACTGCCGGCGTGCTTGAGCAGGCCCGGGAAGTATTGCCCGAAGCCCGCGTAGGCGAGGAACACCAGGGCGATCACCGGCAGCGGCCAGCCCATCGCCCGGCGCGTGCCTTCCAGCAGACCGACGATGAGGATGGAGCCCATGATCACATCCATGGGCATGGGGTCGCCGACCCGATAGGCCAGGTCTTCAAAAATATAGGGGATGTACAGCACGCTGACGGCCAGCACGATGGCGATCAGCCAGTCGTACAGCGGCACGCCGCCGGGGGAAAGCCAGGTGGACTTCGGTTCGCGGCGGTAGTGCGCCTTGCTGAAACCGAAGACCAGGAAGATCAGGCTCAGCACAAAAGCCAGGTGCACGCCCCGATGGGTGGACTCTCGCAGCAGGCCGAAGCCGGCGGTGTAGTAATGGAAGATCGACAGCGTCACCAGCAGGAAAGACACCACCGCGGTGGCGGTTCTATCCAGCGGTCGGAACCGGATCTCGGCATCGTAACGCTCAGCCAGTTGCTGGGTTTTATCGTGGTCTATTTGCATCGCCGGTACTCGAAGGCGGGGGTCGCCCGCCGGATAAAGACAGGGCCACGGCACGCTGTGGGCATGCCGTGGCCTTTCCTTGGCGCCTTGTTTTGCTGGCGTTTACTTCAGCAGACCGTTTTCTTTGTAGAACTTCTCGGCGCCCGGGTGGAAGGGGATGCCGGCGCCCTTGACGGCATTTTCCTTGGTGATCAGCTTGCCCTTGGTGTGGCCAGCGGCCAGCGCCTTCTGGGTGGGTTCGCTGTACATGCCCTTGACGACCTCGTAGATGACTTCATCGGGCAGCTTGGCCGAGGTGACCAGTTGGGCGTTGACCGAGATGGTCGGCACTTCGCCCACGCCTTGGTAGGTGTTGGCCGGGATCAGGTCGGTGGTGAAGAACTGCTGTTCGCCGCGCAGCTTGTCGATCTCGGGGCCGACCAGCGGCACGATCTCGATGCCGGCGCCGCTGGAGGCCAGCTCGGCAATGGCACCAGCCGGGGCGCCGCCGACGAAGAAGAAGGCATCCAGGCCGCCGTCCTTGATCTTCTCGCCAGCCTGGTTGGGCTTGAGGTATTCGGCCTTGATGTCCTTGTCGGTCATGCCATAGGCGTTCAGGATCATGCGCACGTCGACCAGCGTGCCGGAGCCGGGTTCGTCTATGGACACGCGCTTGCCGCGCAGGTCGGCCACCGACTTGATGCCGGCGCCCTTGCGCGACACCAGGTGGATGCTTTCCGGATAGAGCGTGGCGATCAGGCGCAGGTCCTCGATCTTGGGCTTGCCTTCGAAGGTGCCCGTGCCGTTGTGGGCCCAGTAGGCCACGTCGGATTGCGTGAAACCGGCCTCGAACGAACCGCCCTTGATGCCGTTGATGTTCGCCACCGACCCATTGGAGGCGGCGGCCGTGGCGATCAGCTTGCCCGGCTGCGACACGCTGTTGGCGATCATGCCGCCGATGGGGTAGTAGGTGCCAGCGGTGCCGCCGGTGCCGATGCGGAAGAATTGCTGGGCGTTGGCCGAGGTGGCGGCGCCGGCCACAGCAACCGCCAGGGTGAGGGTCTTGATCCAGGTTTTAAGGGACATGACTGCTTCTCCGTGTCAGAAAGGGCGTTCGGTAGGACGACCTCTTAGAATATAAAGTGTGTCATGCGGGGATTGCTTCGCCAATCTCCCCGGGGGTATGGTTTACCTGGGGGGCGTGCTGCCCCAAGGTTATGACCGCCCTTGTTTTGGTTATGGATCGGGCCGATCCTCGGAGCCTACGCTGGTGACCACACGTCAATCCCATCTCTTGAACAGCCTGACCCTGCCCGAGCCCGCTCAGCCCGGGCAGCCGCTGGCACAGGTCGATACCCCCAGCCTGGTGCTGGATCTGGATGTCTTCGAGGCCAATCTGGCTGCCATGCAGCAATGGGCCGATCTCCATGGCGTGGCCTTGCGTCCGCATGCCAAGGCTCACAAATGCCCCGAGGTGGCGCGTCGCCAGCTGGCCCTGGGCGCGCGGGGCATCTGCTGCCAGAAGGTCAGCGAGGCGCTGCCCTTCCTGGAGGCGGGCATCCGTGACATCCACATCAGCAACGAGGTGGTCGGGCCGGCCAAGCTGGCCTTGCTGGCGCAGATCGCCGCCCAGGCCGATGTCAGTGTCTGCGTCGACAACATGGACAACCTGCAGGCGCTGGCCGCTGCCATGGCGCAGGCCGGCGCACGCATCACGGTGCTGGTCGAAGTGGACGTCGGCCAGGGTCGTTGCGGCGTGACCGACGACCATGACGTGCTGGCCCTGGCGCGTGCCGCCGAGGCCGCGCAGGGCCTGCGTTTCGGCGGCCTGCAGGCTTATCACGGCACCGTGCAGCATATCCGCGACCATGCCGAACGCGCCGCGCGCAGCGCCCAGGCGGCGGCGCGCGCGGCCGGCTATGCCTCCTTGCTGCGCGCGCACGGCATCACCTGCGAGCGCATTACCGGCAGCGGCACCGGCAGTGCCGAATTCGATGCCGCCAGCGGCGTCTACACGGAGCTGCAGCCCGGCTCCTATGCTTTCATGGATGGCGATTACGGCGCCAACGAGTGGTCGGGCCAGCAGATGTTCGGCAACAGCCTGTTCCTGCTCTCGACCGTCATGAGCTGCCCGGTCCCCGGACGCGCGGTGCTGGATGCGGGATTGAAGTCCACCACGGTCGAATGCGGCCCGCCCCGGCTGCATGGCCGCCCCGGCCTGACCTACCTGGCTGCCAACGACGAGCACGGCATCGTCTCGGTCGAGGCGCAGGCCGAGGCGCCCGCGCTGGGCGAGGTGCTGGCGCTGGTGGTCTCGCACGTGGACCCCACCTTCAACCTGCATGACACCCTGGTGACCTACCGCGATGGCGTGGTCGCCGAGCTCTGGCCGATCGCCGCGCGCGGCCTGAGCCGCTGAGCGCCCTGCCCCTTCCGGGACGCCGCAGCGGCAGCCGCTGCGGCGTCTGCGCCACGTTCGGCCGTACAAGCTGCGGATTCCGGGTGGGGAGGTGCTAAATTCAACGTTTCCTAATCCCTTTTTCCCCCACCTGTTTATTTTTGCGGAACCGCCATGGAATTCAGCCAGTTCAGTGTCAACACCCTCATGGAGATCACCTCCCGTCCGGACCTCGTGTTCGTGCGCGGCCAGGGATCCTGGCTGGAGGATCACGCGGGCAAGCGATATCTGGATTTCATCCAGGGCTGGGCGGTCAATGCCCTGGGCCACAGCGCCCCGGAAATGCAGCGCGCCATCATCGAGCAGTCCTCGCAGTTGATGAACCCGTCGCCGGCGTTCTACAACGTGCCGTCGCTGCAACTGGCCAAGCGCCTGACGCAGGCGTCGATCTTTGACCGCGTGTTCTTTGCCAACAGCGGCGCCGAGGCCAACGAAGGCGCCATCAAACTGGCGCGCAAGTGGGGCCGCGTGCATCGCAATGGCGCCTACAAGATCATCACCATGGACCACAGCTTCCATGGCCGCACGCTGGCGACCATGTCGGCGTCGGGCAAGGCGGGCTGGGACACCATGTTCGCGCCCCAGGTCGACGGCTTCCCCAAGGCAACCCTGAATGACCTGGAATCGGTGCGTGCCCTGATCGACGCCCAGACCGTGGCCATCATGCTGGAGCCGGTGCAGGGCGAAGGCGGCGTGCTGCCGGCGACGCAGGAATTCATGCGGGGTCTGCGCGCCCTGGCCGACGAACACGGCCTGCTGCTCATCGTCGACGAAGTGCAGACCGGCATGGGCCGCACCGGCACCATGTTCGCCTACCAGCAGTTCGGCATCGAACCCGACATCATGACGCTGGGCAAGGGGATCGGCGGCGGCGTGCCGCTGGCAGCTCTGATGGCGCGCGAGTCCGCCAGCGTCTTCTCGCATGGCGAGCAAGGCGGCACCTACAACGGCAACCCGCTGTGCACGGCGGTGGGCGTGGCGGTGTTCGATGTGCTGGCCGGCGAAGGCTTCATGGCCACGGTGAACCAGCGTGCCCAGCAACTGTCGGAAGGCCTGCAGATGCTGGCCGACAAGTACGGCATGCCGGGTGAACGCGGCATGGGCCTGCTGCGCGCGCTGCGCCTGGATGGCGACTACGGTCCCGCGCTGGTCGAGGCCGCCCGGGTGCAGGAGCCCAACGGTCTGCTGCTGAACGCACCGCGCCCCAACCTGCTGCGTTTCATGCCGGCGCTGAACGTGAGCGAAGCCGACACGCAGACCATGCTGGAGCAGCTCGATGCGCTGATCCAGCAAGTGCGCGACTGAACCCTGTCGTCGCTGCCCTGACGCACAACAGCCGCCTGCTGGCGGCTGTTGTGTTTTCTGCCACTGTTTACCGGAGATTGCATGTCCACGCCCGAAGCCTTCCGTCCCGGGGTCTACCGCCATTACAAAGGCCAGCACTATCTCGCGCTGGGCCTGGCCCGCGCCGACGAAACCGATGAGGTGGTGGTGGTCTATGTGCGGTTGTATCCGCGTGATGGCCTGCCCATGAATACCCGCCTGCTGCGGATCTGGAACGAAACGGTACAGACGCCGGACGGCCCGCAGGCCCGCTTCGCGTATGTGGGACCGGCCAGTCCGGCAGCCTGACCGCGCGGCCCGGCGGGCGCCGGGCCGTTGGCCGGATCAGGCCGGTTCGTGCTCGCCGAGTGCGATCCGCGCCCCCCCTTCCGCCACCGGGTCGCCCACGGCATAACGCAGTTCGGCCACCACGCCGGCTGCCGGGGCGGTGATGGTGTGCTCCATCTTCATGGCTTCCATGACCAGCAGCGCCTGACCTTTCTCGACGGTCTGGCCGATGGCCACGGCGATCGAGATGATCTTGCCCGGCATGGGGGCGGTGAGCCCGCCGCCCTGGCCTTCGTGGCTTTCGCCAGCATGGGTGTCCAGGCGTTCCAGCACGGTGGCCGCGCCGTCCTGCAGTACGTGGGCGCGATCCCCTTGCAGCACCACGGTGCCGCGCACATCGCGTCCGTCGATCACCAGGCGCAGCTCCCAGGCCTGTGCGCCCGCGGTGCCGGGGCCTGCCTGCCAGGCCAGCGTGACGCGGGTGTCATCGAGCTGCAAGGCCCAGCCTTGCGCATCGCGTGCCAGGGTGACTTCGCGGCGGGCTTCCTGGTCTTGCCAGGGCAGCATGCGGTGATAGCGTCCGCCCAGCCGCCATCCGTCGCAGGCTGACCAGGGATCGGCCTGGTGGCCGGCGCCGCGCTGGGTGTCGCGCGTCAGCCCCTGTTGTGCCAGCACGGCCACGCTGGCCAGGGCCAGCGTCTGCAGGCTGGCGGCAGGCGGCGGCGGCAGCAACGTGGCCCGCTGGCGTTCGATCAGGCCCGTATCCAGGTCGGCGCTGGCGAAAGCCGCGTCATTCATCAGCCGGGTCAGGAAGGCGATGTTGGTCTGCACGCCCACGGCCTGGGTCTGGGCCAGCGCCTGCACCATGCGTGCGCGGGCCTGTTCGCGATCGGCACCACGCACGATGAGCTTGGCGATCATCGGGTCGTAGAACGGCGTGATGGTGTCGCCCATGCGCACGCCGCCGTCGACCCGGATGTCGCCGTTGGCGAAGGCCGTATGCGGCGGCAGCGCCAGATAGGCCAGCGTGCCGATGGACGGCAGAAAGCCCTTGTCAGGATTCTCGGCGTAGATGCGCGCTTCGATGGCATGGCCATCCAGGCGCAGTGCTTCCTGCGTCAGCGGCAGGCGCTCGCCGGCCGCCACGCGCAATTGCCACTCGACCAGATCCAGGCCGGTGATCATTTCGGTGACCGGATGCTCGACCTGCAGCCGGGTGTTCATTTCCATGAAGTAGAAGCGGCCGTCGGGCTCGGCAATGAACTCGACCGTGCCGGCGCCCACGTAGCCCACGGCGCGCGCGGCGGCTACCGCCGCCTCGCCCATGGCCTGGCGGCGCTCGGGCGTCATGCCGGGCGCGGGGGCTTCTTCGATGACCTTCTGGGGGCGGCGCTCCACCGAGCAATCGCGTTCGAACAGGTAGACGCACTGGCCGTGGCTGTCGGCGAAGACCTGGATTTCGATGTGGCGCGGCTTCTGCAGATAGCGTTCGATCAGGACGCGGTCATCGCCGAAGCTGGCGCTGGCTTCGCGCTGGCAGGAGGCCAGCGCATCCAGGAACTCGGCGCTGGAGGCAACTACGCGCATGCCTTTGCCGCCGCCGCCGGCGCTGGCCTTGATCAACACCGGATAGCCGATCTTGTCGGCCTCGGCGTGCAGGAAGGCCGGCTCCTGGCGCTCTCCGTGATAGCCCGGCACCAGCGGCACACCGGCTTGCTCCATCAGCGCCTTGGCGGCCGATTTGCTGCCCATGGCGGCGATTGCAGAGGCCGGCGGGCCGACGAAGACGATGCCGGCCTGGGCCGCCGCCTGGGCAAACCCTTCGTTTTCCGACAGGAAGCCGTAGCCGGGATGGATGGCTTGCGCGCCGGTGGCGCGGGCGGCCTGCAGGATGGCATCGGCGCGCAGGTAGCTGGCGCGCGGTTCGGGGCCGCCGATATGCACCGCCGTATCGCAGGCGGCGACATGGCGGGCATCGGCATCGGCGTCGGAATACACCGCGACCGTACGCATGCCGAGGCGGCGGGCGGTGGCGGCGACGCGGCAGGCGATCTCGCCGCGGTTGGCAATCAGAAGCGTGGTGAACACGGACGGCTCCTTGGGCGCGGCTGGGCTTACATGCGGAACACGCCGAAACGCGTGTCCTCGATGGGGGCGTTCAGGGCGGCCGACAGGGCCAGCCCGAGGACGCGGCGCGTATCGGCCGGCGCGATGATGCCGTCGTCCCACAGACGCGCGGTGGCGTAGTAGGGATGGCCTTCGCGCTCGTATTGGTCGCGGATGGGGGCCTTGAAGGCTTCTTCTTCGTCGGCGCTCCAGGGCTGGCCGCGTGCCTGCAGGCCGTCGCGTTTGACGGTGGCCAGCACGCTGGCGGCCTGCTCGCCGCCCATCACGGAGATGCGGGCGTTGGGCCACATGAACATCAGGCGCGGCGAGTAGGCGCGCCCGCACATGCCATAGTTGCCGGCACCGAACGAACCGCCGATCAGCACGGTGAACTTGGGCACATTGGCGGTGGCCACGGCGGTCACCATCTTGGCGCCGTGGCGCGCGATGCCTTCGTTCTCGTACTTGCGACCCACCATGAAGCCGGTGATGTTCTGCAGGAACACCAGCGGAATCTTGCGCTGAGCGCACAGTTCGATGAAGTGGGCGCCCTTTTGTGCCGATTCGGAAAACAGGATGCCGTTGTTGGCCACGATGCCCACCGGCATACCGTGGATGTGGGCAAAGCCGGTGACCAGCGTGGTGCCGTAGCGGGCCTTGAATTCGTCGAACTCGGAGCCATCGACGATGCGCGCGATGACCTCGCGCACGTCAAAGGGCTTGCGCGTGTCGGCCGGGATGATGCCATTGAGCTCGGCCGGGTCGTAGTGCGGCTCGCGCGGCTCGGCCAGCGCCAGCGGCTGGGGCTTCTTGCGGTTCAGGCGCGCCACGGCGTTGCGGGCCAGCTGCAGCGCATGCCGGTCGTCGGCGGCCAGGTGGTCGGCCACGCCCGACAGGCGCGTGTGCACATCGCCGCCGCCCAGGTCTTCGGCGCTGACCTCCTCGCCGGTGGCGGCCTTCACCAGGGGCGGGCCGCCCAGAAAGATGGTGCCCTGGTTCTTGACGATGATGGACTCGTCGCTCATGGCCGGCACGTACGCGCCGCCGGCCGTGCAGGAACCCATCACCACGGCGATCTGCGCGATGCCGCGCGAGGACATCACCGCCTGGTTGTAGAAGATGCGGCCGAAGTGATCGCGGTCGGGGAAGACCTCGTCCTGGCGCGGCAGGTTGGCGCCACCGGAGTCCACCAGATAGATGCAGGGCAGATGGTTCTGCTCGGCGATCTCCTGGGCGCGCAGGTGTTTCTTGACCGTCAGCGGGTAGTAGGTGCCGCCCTTGACGGTGGCGTCATTGCAGACGATGACGCATTCGGTGCCGGCCACGCGGCCGATGCCGGTGATCAGGCCGGCCGCTGGCGCTTCGCCTTCGTACATGCCGTGGGCTGCCATTGGCGACAGCTCCAGGAAGGGACTGCCCGGATCGATGAGCTGCTCGACGCGCTCTCGCGGCAGCAATTTGCCGCGCGCCACGTGCTTGGCGCGGGCGGCCTCGTTGCCGCCCCGGGCGGTTTCGGTCAGTTGGCGGTCGAGGTCGTCGAGCACCGTCTGCATGGCGCGGGCGTTCTCGGCGAAATCGGCGCCGCGCGTATCGATGCGGGATTCGATGATGGGCATGGCCGTCCTGGCAGGTTTGCAATGACTGGCGCGCCGCAGGCGCGGGCGCCGGGAATCGGGCGGGCCGGACGGCCCGGATGGCGGCCCCGGGCCATCAGGCCCGGGGCGCTGTCGCTTACAGCATTTCGATGGCCATGGCCACGGCTTCGCCGCCGCCGATGCACAGCGTGGCGACGCCCTTCTTGCCGCCCTGCTGGCGTAGCGCGCCGATCAGGGTGGTGACCAGGCGGGCGCCCGATGCGCCGATGGGATGGCCCAGGGCGGTGGCGCCGCCGTGCACGTTGACCTTGTCGCGCGGCAGGTCGAAATCCTTCATGGCGGCCATGGTGACCACGGCGAAGGCTTCGTTGATCTCGTACAGGTCCACGTCGCTGGCCTTCCAGCCGGTCTTGGCGAACAGGTTCTTGAGCGCGCCGACCGGTGCGGTGGTGAACCATGCCGGCTCTTGCGAGTGCTGGGCGTGGGCCACGATGCGGGCCAGCGGCTTGAGGCCGAGCTTCTCGGCGGTGGAGGCACGCATCATCACCATGGCGGCCGCGCCGTCGGAAATCGACGAGGCGTTGGCGGCGGTGACGGTGCCATCCTTCTTGAAGGCAGGTTTGAGCGTGGGGATCTTCTCCGGCATGGCCTTGAGCGGCGCTTCGTCGGTGTCGATCACGGTGTCGCCCTTGCGGCCGGCAACCGTCACGGGGGTTATTTCCCACTTGAAGCTGCCGTCTTCGATGGCGGCGCGGGCGCGGCGCAGCGACTCCAGCGCATAGGCGTCCTGGTCTTCGCGGCTGAAGGCGTATTTCTCGGCGCAGTCTTCGGCGAA
>JAEWJD010000292.1 GCA_023386765.1 Pseudomonadota bacterium
GCCCCCCCCCCCCCCCCCCCACCCCCCCCCCCCCCGCGCCGTGATCGAAGGCTTCTTTGCCTATTACTCAGAGCGGCAGACCGAGTTTTCCCTGGGCCTGTACCTCTACCGGGGCCTGGAGCCGCGCGGGCTGGGCCGGGAAACGGACGAAGCGCTCAATGCGTTGCTCCGCGACTGCGTCAATCGCCTGGGAGCAGGCTTGCACGCCAGCAAGGGCTGGGACCCTGCCCGTATCGCGATCGAAGAAATGAATGTGTTCACGTATTTGATGGGCCTGCTGGTGTTGCACCACACGCGCCGCGTCAAATCCCTCAACCAGCGCGCGCAGACGCTGCTGGATCACTATTGCACGGCCCTGGAGCACTCCTGATGGACCACACCCGTTTCAGCGTCACCGAGTTCCGCCAATTGCTGGCCGAACAACATCCGTTCTCCGAAATGCTGGGCATCGAGGTCGAGGCGATCGGCCACGGCACGGCGCGCCTGCGCCTGCCGCCCCGCCCGGGGCACCAGCGCCTGGGCGGCATCGTGGCCGGCCCCATGCTGATGGGCCTGGCCGATGTGGCCATGTACGCCGCGGTGGTCGGCGCCACCGGTCAACCGCAGGCGGTAACCGCCAGCCTGACCATCAATTTCCTGCGCAAGACACCGGCCGGCGCGGTACTGGCCGAGGCACGCCTGCTGAAGGTCGGACGCCTGTCCGCCGGCGAAGTGACGCTGATCGGCGAGGCCGGCGGCCCGCCCCTGGCCCACATTGTCAGCACCTGGTCGGTGCCCTCGCCATGAGCCGGGCCGTCAGTATTCTGGGACTCGGGCCACAGGGCGCACAGGCCGCCCGGCAACTGCTCTGCGGCCAACCCGAGCTGGACCTGACCGTGTTCGACCGGGACGATCAACGCTGTGAACCGTTTCGCGGCCTGGCCACCCTGGCCGGCAGCGCCGCCGAGGCGCTGCGGGAGTCGTCCATCATCGTGCTGGCCCTGGAAGACACGCGCGACGTGGATCGCGCCCTGAAACGCTACAGCGATGGCGCTGTGACCCTGGCCGTAGAGGACAAGACCGTGGTGGACCTCTGCCCGCGGCGGCCGGCATGGCGACTGGCCTTGGCCCAGGCCCTGGCCCAGGCCGGCGCCGTCTACCTGCCCCGGGAGGCGGTCGATCCGCCCGCCCTGCTGCGCCTCATCGACGCGGCGCCCAGCGCTCCGTCAAGCTGACGCACAACGCCAGCCACAAGGCGCTGACCGCGAGGCCGGCCAGCACATCGCTCAGGAAATGCACCTGCAGCAGAACGCGGCTCACCCCGATGGCGGCCACCAGGGCCGCCGTCAAGGCCACGCACGGACCTTGCCAGCGCGCCGGCAACAGGCGCAACAACAGAAAGCAGGCAAAACCATAAATGGCCAGCGCCGCCGACGTATGGCCGCTGGGAAAGCTGAAGCCAGTGGCCTGCACCACGCTCTGGCCGACATCCGGCCGCGCGCGCTGAAACAGATGCTTGAGCACCCAGTTCAGCGCCCCGCTGCCCGCCATGGTGAATCCGGCCGCCAGGACCAGACGCCATTGACGCCGCCAGCCCAGCGCCGCCAGAATCGCCACCGCCAGCGCGGCCAACCAGCGCCGGTCGCCCAGATGGGTGAACCAGGACAGCACCCACAGCAACTCGGTCGACATGGAAAGATTGAGCGCCTGCGCCAGGGCCTGGTCGAACGCCACCAGCCCCCCATGGCGACGCACGGCCATGGCCAGCCCCAGGAAGACCGCCACCATCAGGACAGCAAAGATTGCGAAGAACAGGCCGCGTTTGCGCCCGCGCGGCATGCCCTGCAGGGCATGCCAGATCACACCGGCCAGCCCGGCCGACAATAGCGGCAGGCCTGTCAGCCAATAAAGAGGATGGGCGGCCGCCCAGATGGCAACGTCAGTCATAGCGGATGAGGCGCTTCGGCCTGCGATAAAAGAAACCACGATCAGCGCGACAACGGCAGGCGATGCTCGCCTGCCGGCACGAAGCTGGCCACGCCGGCCTCGTAATCCCAGCGCTGCAGCAGGCACGCGCCCGCCGGGTCATAGTCAATGAAATTGATGGAGTTGGAGATGCCCCGCGCCGCCGGCGTGAAAGCGCCGTGCCGGCCTGCACCGCCCAACCCTGACGCCCCTGCGAACCTGCCAGCGGCAGCGCAAACGGCAGATGGATATGGCCGGCCAGGATGAGATCGGCGCCGGCATCCACCCAGGCCGGCACGGCCTGCTCGCGATTGATCAGCAGATTGGGGCCATCGCTGGCCTTGGTGCCCATCACCGGATGATGCAGCAAGACGATACGCAATTGCGCGGGGCTGGCGGTGCGCAGACGCTGCGCCACGCGCTGCACCTGCCCGGGCGAGACTTCGCCATGCTTGCGCCGCGATGGCCGGGTGCTGTTGACCCCCACGACCAGCAGGCGTTCATCCTCGAACACCGGCTCCAGGTTCACGCCCAGGGCGCGGCGGTAGTTGCCATAGGGGTTGAAGACCCGCGCCAGCACATTGAAGAGCGGGATGTCGTGATTGCCCGGCACCACCAGCACAGGGCGGTCCAGACTCTGCACGAAAGCACGCGCCGCCGCGAATTGACCGCGGCGGGCGCGCTGGGTGACGTCGCCGCTCAACAGCACGAGATCGGGCCGCGCTGCCCGCAGCGCCTGGTTCAGCGCCTGCACGACAGCATCGATCTCGGTGCCAAAATGGGTATCGGAAATATGCAGAACCCGGGTCATGCCGACTCCGGGTGCGCACGCCATATGAGGGAGAAAGACGTCATGGCGCAAAGATAGCCCAGCCGGACAAGCAGCGGCAAGGCGCGCCACGTCAGGGCAAGCGGCAGGGCACGCTGAAATCGACCGCCTGCCCGACCCGCTCGCGCATGGCGCCGATCAGGGCCCGGACATCGTCGCGCCGGTAATGAAAGGCGTATGACAGCGGGGCCGGCGCCGGATCGCTGGCCAGGATGCGCAGCTCGCCCTGCCGCGCCAGGGCCTGGGCCCAGGGCGCGGGCAGCAATCCGAGCCCCGCGCCTTCCAGCAACAGGCCGGCGATGGCACCCCAGTTATTGCAGCTCAGGCGTTGCAGGCCGGGGCCGGCGGCATCGAGCCAGGGTTGCAGCAAGCGCGACGTGCCGGCGCTATCCGGCAGGGTGACCAACGGGGTCTGGCGCAGCAGCGCGGGCGTCAGGTGCGGTGCCGCACCGACCGCGCTGGCCGCCCCCACCCACAGGAAATGCGCTTCGCCAACGGGCACCGCCGCCATGCCCGCCCGGGAAGAACGCCCGGCGATGACGGCGAAGTCCAGTTCGCCATCGGCCACCTTGCGCTCCAGCACCTGGCCGACGTCCACCTGCGGTTCGAGCACCAGGCCCGGATAGGCCTGGCGTACCCGCGCAATCAAGCCCGGCAACCAGGTGAGCGCACTCAACTCGCCCACACCGAAACGACAGCGCCCGGCCAGCGCCTGCTCTGTCGCCATACCCGCCCGCAGCCGCTCGGCAGCATCCAGCAGGTCACGCGCCTGCGGCAGCAGGCGCTCGCCCGCCGGCGTCAGGACGGCACGCAGGCCGCTGCGATCGAACAAGGCCTGGCCGAAATACGACTCCAATTCGGCGATGCGCTTGGACAGGGAGGAAACCGACAGATGCAGGCGTTCAGCGGCGACCGCAAAACTGGCGCAGGTAGCCGCCCAATAGAACGCCTCGAGCTGCTTGAGCGTCATGGCGCGGCTTACTGGCCCGGCCCTGCCACGGCAGCGCCGGCAATGCCGTGGCGCACGAGGGCGTCGGCCACGAAACCGCTAGCTTTCATTTCTTCGACAAATGCCGCCAGAAAGGCGTGCGCCGCCGCGCCGCGCGATTTGGGCAAGCCCATGGCCTGGCGGATCAGCATGAAGTGTCCATCCAGCAAACGCAGGCCGCCCAGCCGCGCGGCATCCGCTTCCAACTGCTGGCGCACGCCGGCGGCCACATCGCTGCCCTGCTCCAGGAACGTCTGCACCACCGCCGGCGAGGTGGGGGCACGGTCGATGCGGGCGTGACGCAGTGCACGCGTCAGGTAGAGATCGTAGGCACTGCCCTTGCCCACCATCACACTCACGCCTTCGCGATCGACCTGCTCTCGATCGGTGAAGGGCGCATCCTGGCGCACCAGGTACGCGCCTTCGATGATGACGTAAGGTGCCGTGAAGGCGATCTGCTCGCCGCGCTTGGGGTCAATGGCAAAAAACCCGAAATCCGCCTGCTCACCGGCGACGGCCTCAACCGACTCGCCCGCCGAGGGCAGCACCAGCAACTCCAGCGCCACACCGAGACGGCGGGCCAGTTCACGGGCCAGATCAATCGACACGCCAGCGGCGCCGGCCGGGCCGTCGCGGCGGGCAAGAATGGGATTGCCGACGTTGATGGACGCGCGCAGGCGTCCTGTCGGCATGAAGGCGGCACGGATCTGTTCGTTCACGGACATGGCGGATTCTCCTTGTTGCGCACGCGCCTGCCTGGGCGCGCGGTCTGGGCGCCAAGCGTACTGCGAAAAAGGCTGGCCTGTCCGCAAGGAAAACCCGGCGCACCCGCGCGCCGCGGCTCAGTTGCCGCGCTGGCGGGCGATCATCTCGCGCTGCAGGGAGTTGACGTAGGCCTGGATACGGATGCGCGTGCTGTTGTCGACATCAACATAGACGCAGCCGATGCGGCGCAATTGCTTGCCCTTGTTGGCCTCCTGGTCGACGTAGTGCACCACCCGCACCGTAACGGCGAACGCACCGATCTCCGGCAGGCTCAGCACGCCGTCGAATACCGCCCCGGCGACGGCTTCCAGCTCCTGATCGCTGTCGCTCAGCGCCAGGCCGGTGGCGCTGATGTCCTTGAGCGGGAACGTCAGGCGACGCCCCGCCATGGACCAGGTGGCCGGCTTGAGAAGCGGGACTTCCATGCGGAAGGAGTCGCGCCGTTGCACGCGCGAGATGGCGGTCGGCAGCACCATGCGCAGCGCCGCGCGCCCTTCGTGATCGCAACTCTGCAGGTGGCTGCCCTTGAAGGACACGCTGATGTTGTCCAGCGTGGTTTCAAAGGAAACGTTGCCGCCGGCACCGATGCGCACGTTGACCGTCGATTCCTGGGCGGCGTCGAGCAACACTTCGCCCCGCTCGGGATCCACGGCCAGCACCGACGTGACGCTGTTGATGGGCCTGCCGGGCACGTGCATGAATACCAGCCCCTGCCGCTGCATGATGGAGGTAAGCAGGTGCACGATCTCCAGGTGCCCGGTGACCAGATAGTCTTCGTGGTCCATAGCTTTGAATCGAACGCAGGCCGGCCCTTTGCGGGGCGCGGCCAAGATGTGACAAAACAATGTTCAATTTTACCAGAACTTACACCTGTTTACCGGCCCGCCTTGCGCCTGCGCGCCTCAATGACCGGTATCGGGATAGTTGGGCCCGGGATCGCTGAAACCGCCGCTGCTGTAGGGATTGGCGGCACCGGGATGCGGCGGGCCGGGATGGGAGAACTCGCTGCCCATTGAGGCGCAGCCACCCAGCGCCAGGGCCAGGACGAGTGCACAGAGTCGGCCCGGCCGACGCATCTTAGTGATCAAAGGAAGGGATTCAGACATGACAGTCGGCTCTCAAACGGGGCGTCCCAGGCGGAACACCAGGGTATCCAGGCGGGTCAGGCCGCGCTCGGCGAAACGCGGTTCCTTGTCGAGGATGCCGCGCTGGTCGATCAGGATAGCCTCGGCACCATACAGACGTTCGACCTCGGCCTGCTCGACCGAGAACGGCGGCCCGTCCATCAGGGCCTGATCATAGGCCAAGGTCAACAGCAGGCCGCGATAGCCGTCGGGCAGCTGGCCGTACACATGACGCACATAGTCGGCACGCATCGGCGGAGGCAGCGCCACCAGGGCGGCGCGATCATAGACGCCGGCGCAATCCTGCAGCAGCGCGCGGTCAACGCCAAAGATGTCGCCGCAGATGATTTCCACGCCCTGGGCGGCGTAGTGCTCGCCATAGGCGCTTTGCCAGCGGCGCGGGGTCCATTGCTGTTCGTCGAAGAATTGCTGCACGGCCAGGGGCGAGAGCTCTACGCCCAGCACCTGGTGCCCGGCCTCGGCCAGCCAACGCATGTCGAGCGATTTGCCCGCCAGGGGCACCAGCACCCGGCTGCCTTCGGGCAGCGCCAGACCGGGCCAGAATTTCTGCAACAAAGGGGTGATGCGCGCCTGGTGAAATCCAGTTTGGCCGGCACGCCAGCGTTCCAGCCAGAAATCCGCTTCCATGAAGTCTCCATCCTCAGATACCGCCGTTCGCGGCGTGTTCGGTTTTAGGGTGAGCTAGCGCCGCCAGCGTTGCTGCCCGCGCCGGGCGAGCCGCCGCACATCGTCGAGCACCGGCAACATCGCCAGCACGATCAGCAGGCAGGCCAGCGGCACGGTGGCACTGTAGCCCAGCCAGGCAAAAGCCAGCGCTCCGGAGACGCCACCGACGAAAAAGAGCACCACCATGGCGGCCAGCACGCGCAGTTTCTGCCGGTCGGCCTGCACCCGGGGCAACTCATTGCTCACCGCGTTCCAGTAGAACAGTTTGCCCAGTTCGATGCCGATGTCGGTGACCATGCCAGTGACGTGGGTGGTGCGGATCTCGGCGCGCGAGACCTTGGTGATGATGGCGTTCTGCAAACCCATGATGTAGCACAGCAGCGCCACGGTCAGCGGCAGGTACAGCCACTGCATCTGTTCGACATGACCGCCCAGCAGGCCGAACAACAGCAGCAGCAAGGCCTCCAGCAGGAGTGGCAAGGCGTACTCACTGGCCAGTTGCGAACGACGCCCGAAATTGACCAGCAGGGCCGAGGTGGCTGCCCCGATCAGAAAGGCCGCCAGCGCGGCCAGCCCCTGCAACACGACCACCACACTGCCCAGCGCGAGATGATCGGCCATGGACGAGACGATGCCCGACATGTGCGAGGTGTACTGGGCGACGGCGAGAAAGCCCCCGGCGTTGACCGCGCCTGCGATGAACACCAGAAAATAGGCCAACTGACGATTGGCCTCGGGCGTGCGCTCGACTGCCGTCAAGCCGCGCAGATACGGGAACCTCACTTCGAATCCTCAAGCAAGCCGCCACCGCCGGAATTGTACGCGCCCCTCATGGCGTGGTGCGCGGCCCGCCCTCCTGGCGAATGGCACGGGAGTACCCTTCGTCCAGGGGCGTTTGCGCCAACTTGGCGGTGATATCCGCGCGGGCACGCCAGGCGTGCAGCGGCTCGGCCGAGTCCAATGCGCCATGCTCATAGAGGTATTCGGGCAGGTACCCCGAGAGCAACAGACGCCAGTCCAGCGGCAGGCCTGGCGCGATCGCCAGCGCCATGTCGTAGACCAGCGTGGTGCAGTTGGCCGTGACCGTGTGGTAGAAGCGTGGCGTGTCTCGCAAGGCTTCGGCCTGCGCCACATAGGCCAGGAACAGTTCGCGCATCGCCGGCCTGGAGAGGCGGATGGGATAGCGCGAAACCTGCTCGCCGCGTGCGGCGGCGCGCACATTCAGGATGTCGCGCTCATCGGCGGCAACCACGCTAAGTTCGAACTGCTTGAAGAAGCCGCCTAATTCGGAGAACTGTTCGCCGCGCTCTTTGCGGATCTCGACCGAAAACACCACGCGCTGCCCATCCTCGAAACCGAAGGACACCAGCGTATGGGCGATGGCCGGCATGCCCCAGGTCGACAACACCATGTCCACCGAGTCGAGCTGATCCAGGTCGTAGGTCCGGGTATCCCAGCGCACCGTGTAGTCATCGTCGCTGCGCCAACGGAAATCGCGCACGTTGTGCAGCGTCACGCGCGAACCGTCCTGGCTGCCATACAGCATGCGAGCCACGTCATCGGCCCAGGCCCGCTCGTTGGACGGCGCCAGCGTCTGCCACCAGACAAGCAGCGCGCCCCCCGCCAGGCACCAGGCCCAGGCCAACACGCGGCGCGCGCGCGCACGCGCCAGCCACGTGCCGGCCGTGGCCAGGCCAAGCAAGCCCCATAGCCAGGGCAGCACGCGCTGGGGCCAGCCAGCCGTCGGGTACCAGAGCGCCAGGGCGCCCCACAAGGTGAAGACAAGCAGGCCTGCCAGGCCCAGGACGCGCCAGACTGGATGCGCCACGCGATTCGAGGAAGAGGACATGCCGCAATTCTATGCCTGGCTTGTGCCGCACGGCGCATGACGACCGGCCAGCACGGGAAGCACGGGGCCAGGTGTACCCGCGGAGCGGGTTTTTTCCCGGCCCAGCGCGCCTGTTATCCTAGCGTTTCGTGTGCGCAGGCCCGCTTGCTGCCGGCCCCGCACAGACGGCAGCCCCCCTGCCCCACACCGACCTCTTGGCTGGATGACGCGCCTTCGGGCTGCCCAGGATCACACCTTCCATGTTCAACGACATTATCGACCTCTTCAAGCTGATCGGCCTGGGCCTGACGCTGATGCTGCCCCTGGCCAACCCGTTGACCTCCATGACGCTGCTTCTGTCACTGGGCCAGCACATCCCCTACCGCGAACGGCAGAAACAGATCACACAGGCGGCCTTTTATGTCGTCGGCATCATGGTGGTGACCTATTACGCCGGCTCCTGGATCATGACCACCTTCGGAATCTCGATCCCGGGCCTGCGCATTGCCGGCGGGCTTATCGTGGCGGCCATCGGTTTCACCATGCTATTTCCGAAAACGTCGCTGGACGATATGCCGGAAGCCGACAAGGCTGCCGACAAGGCTGCCGCCGCGGTGGCCAACCGCAACGTGCCCAACATTGCCTTCGTGCCGCTGGCCCTGCCTGGCACGGCGGGCCCGGGCACCATCGCCATGATCGTGAGCGCCACCTCGACGCTGGATCCATCCACCGCGGCGACCTATCCGGGCTGGGTGCTGTCGAGCGTGCCCATCATCGTTTTCGTGCTGCTGGGCCTGCTGTTCTGGATCTGCCTGCGCTCGGCCGGCACGATCGTGAAGTTCATCGGCCACGACGGGGTCGAGGCCATTTCCCGCGTGATGGGCTTTCTGCTGGTGTGCATGGGGGTGCAGTTCGTCATCAACGGCGTACTCGACGTCATCAACGGCTTTCTGGCCGGCCACCCGCATTAAAAAACCGGCGCCGTGCGGCGCCGGCCTGCCTCAAGGCATTTATGCAGCGCGTTCGGCCAGGGTTTCCAGCATGGGCAGCGACGGCGCGAAGAACAAACCGCCTGTGACCGCCTTGGAAAAATCCAGCAGGCGGTCATAGTTGCCGGCCGGCTTGCCGACGAACATGTTTTCCAGCATCTGCTCGATCGGGCTGGGCGTGCGCGCATAGCCGATGAAATAAGTGCCGAACTCTCCCTGGCCGGGGCGGCCGAAGGGCATGTTGCCGCGCAGGATCTTGACCTCATTGCCGGCTTCATCTTCCAGCGTGGTCAGCGCGCTGTGCGACCAATCGGGCTTGGTCTCGTCATCGAGTTCGATATCCGACAACTTGCGCCGGCCGATGATGCGCTCCTGCTGCTCGACCGACAGGGCGTTCCAGCCCTTCATGTCGTGCAGGTATTTCTGCACCAGCACATAGCTGCCGCCGGCATAGTCGGCATCTTCCTCGCCCACCAGCGTATAGGGTGGCGCGGCATCGCCTTCCGGATTCTCGGTGCCATCGACAAAGCCGATCATGGCGCGCATGTCGAAGTTGCGAAAGCCATGCACTTCATCGACCACCTGGATGGCACCATCAAGGCTATCCATGATGTGGCTGAGCAGTTCGAAGCACAGGTCGTGGCGGTCAGCACGCAGATGCAGCAGCAGATCACCCGGGGTGGCGACCGCGCAGCGCTCGCCGCTGCCGATCACACGAAATGGATGCAGCGCCGCCGGCATCGGGCCGCTGAACAAGCGCGGCCAGACGTCCGCGCCCAACCCCACCACACAGGAAAGACGCGCCTCGGGCTCACGCTTGCCGACCGCACGCACCAGACCGGCGATCTCGCCGCACCATTCACGCACCTTGCGACAGCTTTCGGCATCGGGGTTGACGGTGGCCACGACGAAAAAGGCGCTGCGGGTCATGGCCGCGCAGATCGCCTGAGGTTGAAGCGAAAGGGACATAGCGTATTCCAACAGGACGGAAACAACGGGGATACGCGCCGCCCGGCGGCGCGCGAGAGAAACCGAAGTCTACTGCCTTGCCGGGAAAGCCGCTTTCGCTCCCCGGCATTGGCTGCCTCAGAAGGACGGCTTGTCGT
>JAEWJD010000313.1 GCA_023386765.1 Pseudomonadota bacterium
TCCGGCCTGGAGGTCACCGAAGTGGCCCAGCACACCGGCTCGCCGGAAATCCTCGACGGCCGCGTCAAGACCCTGCATCCCAAGATTCACGGCGGCCTGCTGGCACGCCGCGACAGCCAGGAGCACATGGATACCATTGCCGGCGCAGGCATCGATCGCATCGACATGCTGGTGGTGAACCTCTACCCCTTCCGTGAAACGGTCGCCAAGCCCGGCTGCACCTTTGCCGACGCGGTCGAAAACATCGACATCGGCGGCCCGGCCATGCTGCGCGCCGCCGCCAAGAACCACGGCACCGAAGCCGGTGGCGTGACGGTCGTGATCGACCCGACGGACTACAGCCGCGTGCTGCACGAGATCGACCAGGCAGGCAGCCCCTCCTATGCGCTGCGCCTGGAGCTGGCCGCCAAGGTCTATGCCCACACGGCCGCCTACGACGGCGCCATTGCCGCCTACCTGACCAGCCTGACCGATGCGGCTCCCGCCCAGGAAGCCGCCCCGGCCCGCCAGGAATGGCCGCGCACCCTGACCATCCAGATGCAACAGGCGCAGGCACTGCGCTACGGCGAAAACCCCCACCAGACGGCCGCGTTCTACGTCGATCCGCAACGCCCGGCGGGCCTGCTGGGCAACTACCGCCAGCTGCAGGGCAAGGAACTGTCGTACAACAACATCGCCGACGCCGATGCCGCCTGGGAGTGCGTGCGCAGCTTCGATTCGGCAGCCTGCGTGATCGTCAAGCACGCCAACCCCTGCGGCGTGGCCGTGGGCGCAACCACGCTGGAGACCTACCAGAAGGCCTTCAAGACCGACCCCACCTCTGCCTTCGGCGGCATCATCGCCTTCAACCGCCCGGTCGACGCCGCGACCGCCGAGGCCGTGAGCGGCCAGTTCGTGGAAGTGCTGCTGGCGCCCTCCTATGACGGCGCCGCGCTGGCCATCCTCGCCGCCAAGAAGAACGTGCGCGTGCTGGAAGTGCCCACCGGCACCGGCCAGAACGCCTTCGACGTCAAACGCGTAGGCGGCGGCTGGCTGGTGCAGACCCCGGACGCTTTCCAAGTGCCGCGCGATGCGCTCAAGGTGGTGTCGCGCCGCCAACCCACCGAAGCCGAAATGAACGACCTCGCCTTCGCCTGGAAGGTCGCCAAGTACGTCAAGTCCAATGCCATCGTGTTCGTTGGCGGCGGCATGACGCTGGGCGTGGGCGCCGGCCAGATGAGCCGCATCGACTCGGCCCGCATTGCCTCGATCAAGGCCGAGAACGCCGGTCTGACGCTGCAGGGTTCGGCCGTGGCCTCGGACGCCTTCTTCCCGTTCCGCGACGGCCTGGACGTGGTGGTGGCGGCAGGCGCGACCTGCGTGATCCAACCCGGTGGCAGCGTGCGCGACGATGAGGTCATCGCCGCCGCCGACGAGCATGGCATCGCCATGGTGCTGACCGGCACGCGTCACTTCCGTCACTGATGCGGGTCCTCGGCGTCGACCCCGGCCTGCGCCGCACCGGTTTCGGTGTGGTCGACGTCGATGGCATGCATTTGCGCTATGTCGCCAGCGGCACGATCGTGGTGCCGCCGGATCTCGGCCTGGCGCAACGCCTGCGCGTCATCCTCGACAATCTGCGCGAGGTGGCGCGCGAGACGCGGCCCGATGTGGCTGCGCTCGAAATCGTCTTCCTGAACACAAACCCGGCCTCGACCCTGCTGCTCGGGCAGGCACGCGGCGCGGCGCTGTGCGCGCTCGCCGACAGCGGCCTGCTGGTGCACGAGTACACTGCGCTGCAGATCAAGAAAGCCGTGGTCGGCACCGGGCGGGCCGCCAAGGAGCAGGTCCAGACCATGGTGCGCCACCTGCTGTCACTGGAC
Source organism: Pseudomonadota bacterium (assembly GCA_023386765.1). Lineage (GTDB taxonomy): Bacteria > Pseudomonadota > Gammaproteobacteria > Burkholderiales > Burkholderiaceae_B > Bordetella. The sequence goes on from JAEWJD010000313.1 coordinate 1,863, forward strand.
GGCACCCCCGCCCCCGACTCGGCCGATGCCCTGGCCTGCGCCATCTGCCACGCCCACATCGGGCCGCTGCAGGACCGCCTGGCTGCCGTGTCTTCGGGCGCGCGCAGCGGCAAGGCCCGCCTGCGCCGCGGCCGCCTTCTCGGCTGACCGTATAGAATCCCGCCCATCGGCCGCGCCGCGGCCCCTCGAGGCGAGACGCTATCCATGATCGGACGTATTACTGGAACCTTGATCGAAAAATCCCCGCCCGTCGTCTGTGTCGACGTCAACGGCGTGGGTTATGACATCGACGTACCCATGAGCACGCTGTATGCGCTGCCGGAGAACGGCGCGCGCGTCACGCTTTACACCCATCTGGTGGTGCGTGAAGATGCCCAGTTGCTCTATGGCTTCGGCACGCCCCAGGAACGCGCCACCTTCCGCCAGCTGATCAAGGTCAGCGGGGTGGGCGCGCGCATCGCCCTGGCCGTGCTGTCGGGCATGTCGGTCGGCGAACTCTCGCAGGCCATCACCCTGCAGGAAACCGGCCGCCTGACGCGGGTGCCCGGCATCGGCAAGAAAACCGCCGAACGCCTGCTGCTGGAGATGCGCGGCAAGCTGGGGGCCGACATCGGCGCGGCCATCCAGGCCGTGCCCGACAACCAGAGCGATATTCTCAATGCCCTGCTCGCACTGGGATACTCGGAAAAAGAATCCTTGCTGGCGCTCAAAACCCTGCCTGAGGGCGTGGACGTCTCCGACGGCATCCGCCAGGCCCTCAAGGCACTGGCGCGCTGAAACGCCCGCTCCGGACCTTCAGCGGCCCGGCCGGCGCGCCAGATAGCGCGGGGCCACGGCATCCAGTGCCGTCAGCCGCAACCCCAGCATGGGGTCCGGCGGCCCGCTGGCCACGTTATCCCGTGACATCGAATCGAGGTTGTCACGCGAGACCAGCGGCTCGCCCGGCAGGCACTCGAACAAGCGGGCCTGCAGACGCGCCAGCCACGCGGGCAGGCCGAATACCGGGCGAGGATGACCGCTCCAGCGCGCGCAACGCCGCGCCAGCTCGGCCAGCGTGAAAGCCTCGGGGCCGGCCAGCTCGTAGATGCCGCCACCAGTGGCCGGATCATCGAGCGCGGCTTGCACCGCCCGCGCCACATCCCCCACATAGACCGGCTGTATGCGACTGTCGGCCCCCGGCAGCAGCAGCACGGGCAGCCAACGCGCCAGACGCGCGAACAGATTGGTGAAATGGTCATCCGGGCCGAAGACGACCGAGGGACGCAACACGGTCCAGCCCGCCCGTCCGGGCGCATCCCAGGCCTGCCGCAGCGCCGCCTCGCCATCGCCCTTGGAGCGCGCGTACATGCTGGGGCCCGCGCTGTCCGCGCCCAGGGCGCTGATATGCACCAGGCGCGGTACGCCGTGCCGCCGGCAGGCGCGCGCCAGCCGTTCAGGCAGTTGCACATGAGCGCGCGCAAAGCCTGCACCATAGGGGTCGCCCCGGCCGCCATGCAGGATGCCAACCAGGTTGACCACCGCATCGACCCCTGGCAACAGGCTGTCCAGCGCAGCGTCGTCGTGCACATCGCGCTCCAGCACCGTGACCCCGGGCAGCATGCGCAACGACCCGCCACGACGCAAAGCACGCACCGGCACGGTGATCCGGTGACCGCCATGCGCCAGACGCGCCAGCACGTGACGCCCGATGAAACCCGTGCCGCCGATGACCAGAATCTGCATATGCCGCCCCCAGAGAATCACACCGGCATTCTGCCCGCGCCGGGCGGTTTAGGGCAAACTGCTGGAGCCTGTCCCCACGACATGCGAAAATGCTGTACAAGCAACCAGTTACGTCGTTTATCCGCCATGGCCATCCAGTCTGACTCGCTTTCCTCCCGCCCGGACACCCAGCGCCTGGTGACGCCGGCTCCCGTCTCGCCCAACGAAGAGTCGATCGAGCGTGCCCTGCGCCCCAAATCGCTGCAAGACTACGTCGGCCAGCAGCGCGCGCGCGAGCAGCTGGAGATTTTCATCGCGGCAGCGCGCAAGCGCCGCGAATCGCTCGACCACGTCCTGCTGTTCGGCCCGCCCGGGCTGGGCAAGACAACCCTGGCCCACATCATTGCCCACGAAATGGGGGTGCAGCTGCGCCAGACCTCAGGGCCGGTGCTCGAACGCCCGGGAGACCTGGCCGCGCTGCTCACCAACCTGGAACCCAACGACGTTCTGTTCATCGACGAAATCCACCGGCTCTCGCCGATGGTCGAGGAAATCCTCTACCCGGCCCTGGAAGACTTCCAGATCGACATCCTCATCGGTGAAGGCCCGGCGGCGCGCAGCGTCAAGCTGGATCTGCAGCCATTCACGCTGGTGGGCGCGACCACCCGCGCCGGCATGCTGACCAACCCGCTGCGTGATCGTTTCGGCATCGTCTCGCGGCTGGAGTTCTACAACACCACCGACCTGGCCCACATCGTCACCCGCAGCGCGAAGCTGCTCAATGCCGACATCACGCCGGAAGGCGCCAATGAAGTGGCGCGGCGCGCGCGCGGCACGCCGCGTATCGCCAACCGCCTGCTGCGCCGGGTGCGCGATTACGCCGAGGTCAAAACCGATGGGCGCATCGATACCGCCTCAGCGGGGCAGGCCTTGGCCATGCTGGAAGTCGATCCGCAGGGGCTGGACCTGATGGACCGCAAGCTGCTCGAAGCCATCGTGCACAAATTCGATGGCGGCCCGGTCGGCGTGGACAGCCTGGCGGCGGCCATCGGCGAGGAACGCGACACCATCGAAGATGTCATCGAGCCCTATCTCATCCAGCACGGTTACCTGCAGCGCACGCCGCGCGGACGCATGGCGACCCAGACCACCTGGCGCCATCTGGGGCTGACGCCGCCATCAGGCACGCAGGCCGCCTCGGGCGACCTGTTCAGCGCCTGACTCAGCCCGGACGCGAGACGCAGCGCAGGATTTCCTCGCCGTAGGCTTCCAGCTTGCGGGCGCCGACGCCGCTGATATGGCCGAGATCCTGCAGCGATTGCGGTTCGGCCAGCGCGATTTCGCGCAGCGTGGCGTCATGGAAGATCACATAGGCCGGCACCCCGTTGCCGCGCGCCACTTCGGCGCGCCAGGCGCGCAGCGCTTCGAACACCGGCATGCGGTCGGCCGGCAGGTCGATCACCGGCGCCTTGGCCCGCACGCCCCCCCGGCTGCGGGCTTTCTTCTCCGGCTCGCGCCGCAGCATCAGCTGGGTTTCACCGCGCAGCACATTACGGCTGGCCTCGGTAAGCGCCAGCGTGCCATAGCCGTCGTGATCGACCATCAGCAGCCCCTGGGCCAACAACTGGCGCAGCACTCCGCGCCAGGCGCTTTCGGAGAGATCGGCACCGATCCCGAACACGCTGAGCGATTCGTGGTCGTGCTGGCGGGTACGATCGCTGCTCTTGCCCCGCAGGATGTCAATGATGTGGCCGGCGCCATAGCGCTGGCCCCGCTCCTTGCCCAGGCGGTACACCGCCGACAGCACTTTCTGGGCAGCCACGGTGCCGTCCCAGGTCTCGGGCGGCTCGAGGCAGACGTCGCAATTGCCGCAAGCGGTGATGGTCTGACCGAAATAGGCCAACAGGCGGACGCGCCGGCACTCGACCGTCTCGCACAGCGCCAGCATGGCATCCAGTTGCTGACCCAGGCGGCGCCGGTAGCCGTCATCGCCGGGAGACTCGTCGATCATGCGACGTTGCTGCACCACGTCCTGCAGCCCGTACGCCAGCCAGGCGGTGGCGGGCAAGCCGTCACGACCGGCACGGCCGGTTTCCTGGTAATAGCCCTCGACCGACTTGGGCAGATCGATGTGTGCCACGAAGCGCACATCGGGTTTGTCGATTCCCATGCCGAAGGCAATGGTGGCCACCATCACCACCCCATCCTCGCGCAGAAAGCGAGACTGGTTCTCCGCGCGCACCTGGGCGCTCAGGCCGGCATGATAAGGAAGGGCATGAATGCCCTGCTCGCACAAGAAGTTGGCCGTATCCTCGACCCGGGCCCGTGAGAGGCAATAGACCACGCCCGAGTCGCCCTCATGCTCGTTGCGGATCATTTCGAGCAATTGCCGGCGCACCTCATTCTTCTCGATGATGCGATAGCGGATATTGGGGCGATCGAAGCTGGCGACGAAATGGCGCGCCTGATCCAGCGACAGCCGCTGGACGATCTCGCTGCGCGTGTCGGCGGTCGCCGTGGCCGTGAGCGCGATACGCGGCACATCCGGCCAGCGCTCGTGCAGCATGGACAGGCCCAGGTACTCGGGCCGGAAATCGTGCCCCCACTGCGACACGCAGTGCGCTTCGTCAATCGCAAACAGGGCAATGCGGCCACGCTCGAGCAGCTGCAGGCAGCGGTCGGTCAGCAACCTCTCCGGCGCCACGTAGAGCAGGTCCAGCTCGCCGGCCACAAAGGCCTGTTCAACCTCGCGCACCTGCTGCCAGTCCTGGGTCGAATTGAGGAAGGCCGCGCGTACGCCCAGTTCGGTCAGGGCGTCGACCTGATCCTGCATCAGGGCGATTAGGGGGGAGACGACGATGCCGGTGCCTTCGCGCACCAACGCGGGCACCTGATAGCACAGCGACTTGCCACCGCCGGTAGGCATGAGCACCAGGGCGTCACCGCCGCCGATGACATGCTCGACGATGGCCTGCTGTTCGCCACGGAAGGATTCGTAACCGAAGACGCGCTGCAACACGCCAAGCGCGTGCGGGTCAGACATGGGGGGCCAGGATTTGAGTCATAAGGCGGGATTTTAAGCCAGCGCCGCCGCCAGGGTTCAGAAACCCAGCCAATGTCCCCGCATGAAGGTATCCACGGGCAGCGACAGGCGGGCCCGCCAGCCATACTCACCCGACAGCAGGTCACGATCCGCGCCCACCGCCAGTTGGGCCTTGGACTCCAGCTCGATGCTGTGCTCCAGGCCGAACCGTCGTTCGGTGGCTTCGCCGTGCCCCTGCGCGGTGGAGGTATAGGTGCCGCTCAGGGTGCCCATGCCATGCAGCGGCACACCGGCCGACAGCGTGCTGCGCATCAGGGTCTGGCTGCTGGCACCGGCGTAATAGCTGCCCAGGTCCCCGAAGCCGGCATCCACGCCCTCGCCGCGCACCCCCAGCCTGACGGTCTCGGCCATGGTGACGCTGTAGCCGAAGCGATAGCGCCAGGCCTGCCCGTCTTCCTGGCGACTTTGGGTGACACCAGCCTCGAAAGTGCCTGCGCTGCCTGCGTCGTAGCGCGTGCCCAGCCCGCGCGTGCTCAGGCCGGGGGCTGATTGCAACTGTCCTTCCAGCGTCAGGCTGGACGTCAGGCCATAGCGCACCGTGCCGCTGCCCGCGGCAGCGCCATAGGCAACCTCGCCCTCGGTGGCGGCGGGGTCCATCAGATTGAGTCGGCCGACAGAGGAGGAATAGCCCATCTCGCCTTCCTGCAGATTGCTGGCGCTGTCATAGCGCTCGGACACCTGCAAGCCCCCGATTGTCGCCGAGCTGCCCCAGGCGGGTGCCCGGGCCGTGACATGCCCCAGGCCCACGGCCGGCGCCTGGTTATCCTGATACAGCCAGTGGCGATCGCCATAGCTCAGCACCGGGCGAGGCTGCACCGCCGAGAACCAACGCCGCTGTGGCAGAGACATCCCCTGCTCCAAACGGGGCCGCATTGCAGTCAGTTCGGTCGGCTCCAGCCTCAGCCCCAGGGTGCCGCCCGCCTCGCGCCCGGCGGCGGCTTCCTGCAGACATTCTGGCGGCGGCATCGTACCGCCCTCGCCGGCCAACTCCGGAGGCATCGGCGGGCCCGCCCAATCAGCGCAGAACTCCGCCGGTGGCGGCAGCGGCCGCGCGGCCACACTGGCTTTCTCGCTCACCGGCAACACGGCATAGGGCGCCAGCGCCCCGATGCCGCGCGAGGGACCGGCAGGCGGCGCAGCGGAACGCCCGGAGGGCAGATAGGGAAGCAATACGTCAGGCGCGGCGCTGGCCGAGGCAGCGACCAGCCCGAAAGCAGCGGCGAGGACGGCACGCGCACCACACAAGGTGCGCATCCGAAAGACAATCCCCTGACGTGGCATAGGAGAAACGGCAAAAAGAGAGCCGGCCGAGGCGCAAGCCAGTACCGGCGGCATGAGACGGCTATTCTAGGGCGAATTGGTTCAAGTCTTATTTCAGGTCGTTACCCGACCCTTGCCCGGCAAGCCCCGATCCGGGCACTATGGCTTTATGGAAACTCCGCACACCAAGCTGCTGGTCGTCGATGACGATCCGGCCTTGCGCCAACTGTTGGCCGACTACCTGAACCGGCATGGCTATGACACCTTGCTGGCGCCGGACGCCAGCGACCTGGCTGCCCGCATCACGCGCTATGCCCCCGATCTGCTGGTGCTCGATCGCATGCTGCCCGGTGGCGATGGCGCCGATGCCTGTCGACGCCTGCGCGAACAGGGCGAGGATATCCCCGTCATCCTGCTGACCGCCCGCGATGAGGCGGTCGACCGCATCATCGGCCTGGAGGCCGGTGCCGACGACTACCTGGGCAAGCCTTTCGATCCGCGCGAGCTGCTGGCCCGCATCGAGGCCGTGCTGCGACGCAAGCGCGGCCCCTCGGCGCTGACCAAGGATCAGCCGGTGCGCTTTGGCCCCTTCGTGTTCGATCCGGCGCTGCGCCAATTGCTGCGCGACGACGAGACGGTCAAGCTGACCGGCGGTGAAATCAATCTGCTGGAAGCCCTGGTGCGCAATGCCGGCAAACCCCTGTCACGCGAGCGCCTGTTGGCGCTGGCACGCGATGACGAAGGTGGTGAACGCAATGATCGTGCCATCGACATTGCCATCCTGCGCCTGCGCCGCGCCATCGAAGAAGACCCCAAACAGCCGCGCTGGATCCAGACCGTCTGGGGCATCGGCTACCGTTTCGCCCCCTGACCCGCATGACCGCCCTGCTGCGCCATCTGCTGCCGCGCTCGCTGCGCACCCGCCTGATCCTGCTGGTGCTGGGGGCCGTGCTGCTGGCCCAGGCCGCCACGCTGGCGACCGTGTCCTACTACCGCCACAAGTTCATCGAAGACGTGGCCATCGGCTATATCGCCACGACCATCCGCACCCTGCAGGCCGCGCTGCTGGCCGTGCCCGCCGACCAGCGTGCCGAGTTCGTGCGCAGCGCTTCCCAGAACCAATGGCGCTGGTGGGCGCGCGGGCTGCCGGCCGGCGCACGCCTGCAACACCCGCATCACCGTGCCCAGGCCCGTCCCGACGGCGCGGCCATGGAGGGCGGCATGATGCGCCGACGCGAAGGACGCGAGGAACGTGGCAGCCCGCGCGAAGGGCGCGACGAGCATGCCGACCTGCGCCGCAC
>JAEWJD010000349.1 GCA_023386765.1 Pseudomonadota bacterium
ATGGCGGCCCGCTTGGCCAGGATGTTCCACGTCGCATGCGCCATGGCGGCGAGGATGACCAATGACAGGGCGGTATACGACATGGTGGACGCGAAGCGGTGCCGGCATGGGACGAAAGGGAAGAGCGTACTTGAATCCGTCTCGGACTGCACCCAAGCCCAGTGGTTAAAAAAAGAGCAATGTTGTAGAATTTACGGTTTGCCAACACTCATCCTCTGCTTGCGGCAGTACGGCGGCTTTGGCCGGCGAATCACAGAGGGTTGAAAAGGCGGTTTCGATCGGGGCGCGTGCATCGCGGGCGCCGGTTGAGAACGGCGGTGGGCCTTGCCTGCTGTCTGTCACGCTTTTTTGCCACCGGAGCGAATTCTGGCAAAGCGCTTCGGGAACCAGACCCGCAATGACACGATGATTCAGGAGTTACCATGAACCTTATCGCTCAAATCGAGCAGGAAGAAATCGCCCGCCTGACCGGTGGCAAGCCCATGACCGAATTCGCCCCCGGCGATACCGTGATCGTGAGCGTGAACGTGGTCGAAGGCACCCGCAAGCGCGTCCAGGCCTACGAAGGCGTGGTCATCGCCAAGCGCAACCGCGGTCTGAACTCTTCCTTTATCGTTCGCAAGATTTCGTCGGGTGAAGCCGTGGAACGTACGTTCCAGCTGTACTCGCCGCAAATCGCCGCTATCGAAGTCAAGCGCCGTGGCGACGTGCGCCGTGCCAAGCTGTACTACCTGCGCAGCCGCTCGGGCAAGTCGGCTCGCATCAAGGAAAAGCTGGTCAGCAAGCAAGCCAAGGCTACGGCTTAATGACCGGGCGTTCCGGCAGCCGGCTCTACGGAGCAACTGCCGGACGCATTTCCGGGTTAAAAAGGCACCTATCTGGTGCCTTTTTTTCGTCCTGGGCCAGCATTGGCCATTTGCGGCCTGCCCATGCGCATCCATGACGAATGAAAGGCATCCTCCATGTTTAGTGAGTTATGTCCAACTCTTTGATCATGCGTGCGCGCCGGCCCGCGGTCCGGCCCAGTTTCGATCCCCAAGTGCAACCCTGGCAATCCGCCGATAGCGGTTTGACACGCGTCGGGCCTCAGGCCCTGACCCCGGAGGCCCTGCGGCGCAGCCTGCTGCCGGCCAGGCAATGGCTGCTGGATCCGCTGGGCCGCAACGAGGTGCGTTATCCGGGGCGCGAAGGGGCGCTGGTGCTGGCGGCCGTGCTGATTCCCATGGTGATGCGTGCCCAGGGAGTGAGCGTGATGCTGACGCAACGTGCCGCACACCTGCACGATCATGCCGGCCAGATCAGTTTTCCGGGCGGGCGGGTCGAGCAGGAGGATGTTTCGCCTGTGGCCACGGCATTGCGCGAGGCCCAGGAAGAGACCGGTCTGCCGCAGGACAGCGTGGAAGTGCTCAACAGCATGCCCGAATATGTGACGGCCACTGGCTACGCCATCACGCCGGTGGTATCGCTGGTACGGCCCGGGTTCTCGCTCGCGCCGGATGCCGGCGAAGTGGCTGACGTGTTCGAGGTGCCGCTGAGTTTCCTGATGGATCCGGCCAACCACCGGCTCTATGAGGCCAGGCTGGCCAATGGCCAGGTGCGCCACTACTACGCCATGGCCTGGGAAAACCGGTTCATCTGGGGTGCGACGGCCGGCATGCTGCGCAATCTGTACAAGAGCCTGGCAATGCCCTGAGGCGGGCCTGCAGCCCTAGTGCGTGGAGGCCCGGCGCGCTGCGTGCAGCCAGCCCAGACCGGCGCGCGTGTCGCCGGCGGGCCGGTACTCGCAGCCGACCCAGCCGGCATAGCCCAGTTCGTCCAGCAGTTGAAACAGGTAGGGGTGATTGAGTTCGCCCTGATCCGGCTCCTGGCGCAGCGGCGCCCCGGCGATCTGAATATGGCCGACGCGGCCGGTGGGCAGGTAGTGACGCAGGCGCATGCTCACATCGCCTTCCACGATCTGGCAGTGGTACAGGTCCATCTGCACCTTGATATTTGCTGCAGCACTGGCCTGCGCCACGTCGTGGGCGTGGGCCTGGTAGTTGAGGTAGTAGCCTGGAATGTCGCGCGGGTTGATCGGTTCGATCAGGATGTCGATGTCGACCGCGGCGGCCTGTTCAGCGGCATGTTGCAGGTTGGCCAGATAAGTGTCGCGCAAGGCCTGCGGATCGGCGCCGGGGGCCGGGCAGCCGGCCATGACGTGCAGCCGGGGTGACATCAGGGAGACGGCATACTCCAGGCCTTGCTCCAGGCTGGCACGAAAGTCTGCCTCCCTTCCCGGCAGGCAGGCCAGGCCGCGTTCGCCACGGGCGGCATCGCCCGGCGGGGCATTCATCAGGATCAGCTCCAGGCCATGGCCCTGCAATTGCTCGCGCCAGCGCGCCGGCGTATGGGCGTAGGGGAATTGCATCTCTACCGCCCGGAAACCATCCTGCGCGGCTTGCGCGCAGCGTTCCAGCATCTCCACTTCCGGATACAGCGTTGAAAGATTGGCGGCAAAGCGAGGCATGTCTGCGTTCCCTGACGGCAAAGGGGAAAGTGTAGCCGCAGCCCGCCGAGGGGGCTGCGTACCGGGCGGTGATGGGGATCAGTAGCGGCGTGCGCCTTCGTTTTCGGCCACCAGGCGCTCGTAGAGGGCATAGCGGCCGGCGTCGATGCGGTGCGCTTGCAGGGCCGCCACGACCCCGCAGCCGGGTTCGTGCCGGTGGGTGCAGTTGTAGAAGCGGCAATGTTCGATATAGGGCGAAAACTCGGGGAAGCCGCGCAGGATGTCTTCGCCGCTCAGGTGTTGCAGGCCGAAAGCCTGGAATCCCGGCGAGTCGATCAGTTCGCCGCCGGGGGCCGGCAGATGGTAGAGCCGGGTGCTGGTGGTGGTATGGCGGCCCATGTCCAGCGCAGTGGAGTACTCGCGCGTGGCTGCCTGGGCATCGGGCACCAGGGCATTGAGCAGGGTGGATTTGCCCATGCCGCTTTGTCCTAGCAACAGATTGACGCGGCCGGCCAGGCGGGGCGCCAGGTGTTCGTGCACCGCTTCGGGTTGCTGGGCGCTCAGTTCGATGATCGGTACGCCCAGCGCCTGGATCGGCGTCAGCCGCTCGCGTGCGGCCGCCAGGCCTGCGCTCAGGTCGGTTTTGTTGAGGATCACCAGCGGCTCGATGCCGGCGCTCCAGGCGCCGGCCAGCGCGCGCCCGAGCAGATCCTCGGAAAAGGTCGGTTCGACCGCCACCACGATGAGCAGCTGATCGACGTTGGCGGCGAATTGCTTGGTGCGCATTTCGTCGGAACGGAACAGCAGATTGCGGCGCGGCAGGATGGCTTCGATGGCGCCCTCATCGGCACCCTGCGGCTGGATCCGGACCCAGTCGCCCACGGCCGGGCCCGTTTTCTTGCCGCGCGGGAAGCACTTGCGCACGCTGCCGTCGTTCAGTTCGACGCTGTAGTGGCGTCCGTGAGCCGCGATGATGCGGCCCTGGGGGAGATCGGCGCTCATGCGGCGGTTCCTTGTTGCAGATGCTGGATGCGGATCGCCGCCGGCGGATGGCTGTCGTAGAAGGCCGAGTGCACCGGGTCGGGAGTCAGGGTGGCGGCATTGTCGTCATACAGCTTGACCAGGGCCGCCACCAGATGGCCTGAGCTGCTTTGCCGGGCCGCATAGCGGTCGGCCTCGAATTCATCGCGCCGCGAATACCAGCTGAAGATCGGGGTCAGCAAATAGGTGAAAACCGGCATGACCAGAAAAAACAGGATAAGCGCCATGGCGTCGTTGCGCCCGCCCAGTTGGGGCGTGACGCCCAGTCCTTCATAGAACCAGGCCTGCTGTGCCAGCCATCCCAGCAGCGCCAGAAACAGCAGGGCGCCCAGCATGCTCAGGACGATGCGGCGCAGGATGTGGCGATGCTTGAAGTGCCCGAGCTCATGTGCCAGCACGGCTTCGATTTCATCGGCATTCAGGCGGTTGAGCAAGGTATCGAAAAAGACGATGCGGCGATGTTTGCCGAAACCGGTGAAATAGGCGTTGCCGTGGGCCGAGCGGCGCGATCCGTCCATGACGAACAGGCCGTTGAGCGCGAAACCGCAGCGCTGCGTCAGCCCGCGGATGCGTTCGGTCAGGGTCGGGTCGTCCAGCGGCGTGAAGGTGTTGAACAGCGGGGCGATGTAGGTCGGTGCGATAAAGATCAGCAACAGGTTGAAGGCGACCCACAGCACCCAGGCCCAGATCCACCAGAGCGTGCCGGCCTCGGCCATCAGCCACAGCACGGCCGCAGCCAGCGGCAGGCCCAGCAGGCAGGTGAGCAGCAGCCCTTTGAGTGCATCGCTGGCGAACAGGCCAGGTGTCATGCGATTGAAGCCGAAGCGGCGTTCCAGGCGGAACTGCCGCCACAGGGTGAAGGGCAGGCCCGCCAGGGCCAGCAACAGCGCCACCACGCCCACCAGGGCCAGTTGCTGCAGGAGGCCGTGGCCCAGCCATTGGGCCAGCAGGCTGTTGAGCCATTGCAGGCCGCCGAAAAGCGTTAATCCCACCAGGATGGCGGCGTCGTAGGCGCGCTCCAGCAGCCCGAGCCGCACCCGTGCCACCGTGTAGTCGGCGGCGCGCTGATGGCTGTAGAGGCCGATACGGCCGGCGAACTCCGTCGGCACCGTTTCGCGGTGCTGCGCGACGTGGCGGATCTGGCGCGCGGACAGCCACAGGCGCACCGCGAAATCGGCCAGCAGGACAGCGACAAACAAGACGGTAAAGGTCAACAAGCAGGCGCCTCCGGCGGGTGTGCGAAAATCCAGGGTTTGCTTCAGGGACAAATTATATGGCTGTCAACGAAAACCGCCTGGTCTGGCTCGATATGGAAATGACCGGGCTGGATCCGGAAAAAGAACGCATCATCGAAGTGGCCGTGGTCGTGACCGAGCCGGACCTGCGGGTCGTGGCCGAGGGCCCGGTACTGGTGATCCACCAGCCCGACAGCCTGCTCGACGCCATGGATGCCTGGAATACCTCGACTCATGGCCGCAGCGGCCTGATCGACAAGGTGCGTGCCTCGACCCTGACCGAAGCCCAGGCCGAGCGCCAGCTGATCGATTTCCTGGCCCAGTATGTACCGGCGGGCAAGTCGCCGTTGTGCGGCAATACCATCAGCCAGGACCGCCGCTTCATGTTTGCCTACATGCCCGAACTGGAGCGCTTCTTTCACTACCGCAACCTTGACGTCAGCACGCTCAAGGAACTGGCCCGCCGCTGGGCACCGGCCGTCTACAAGGGCTTTGACAAGAAAAGCCGTCACGAGGCGCTGGCTGATATCTACGAGTCGATCGACGAACTCCGCTACTACCGCGAGCATTTCATCAAGGTGTAGGCCCCAGCCCGAGGAGCGGCCATGGTGATCTGCAGTCTGGCACAGTTGCGGCGCATCGAGCAGCACGCCGCACAAGAAGGCCTGGATCTGATGGCCCGGGCGGGCCGGGCCGCGGCCGATTTTGCGGCGGCCCGCCTGCCGGCGGGCGCGAATGTCCTGGTCCTTGCCGGCCCTGGCAATAACGGCGGCGATGCTTTGGTGGCAGCCACCCGGTTGTGGTGCCAGGGCAGGGCCGTCGAGGTGGTCCTGCCGGCAGATCCGGCCCGCCTGCCACCGGATGCCGGCGCGGCCTACGCCGCCTGGCGCGCAGCCGGCGGACGTGAGCGCCTCACCCTGCCTGCGGCAGTGCCGGCGATGGTGGTCGACGGGTTGTTCGGGATTGGTCTGAACCGGCCCCTGGAGTCCGGCTGGCAGGCCATGATCGATACCGTCAATGCATGGCAGGTGCCGGTATTGGCGCTGGATGTGCCCAGCGGCCTGTCGGCGGCCACCGGGCAGCCGCTGGGGCGCGTGCTCCAGGCACGCTGGACCCTGTCTTTCATCGCCACGCCACCGGCGTTGGCCGTGGGCCTGCCCTGTCTGGGCGAACACCACGAATGTGATCTCGGCCTGTCGGCCCGCTGGCGGGCGCAAGCCCTGGCCGCCTGAAGACAATCAGTCCGCCGCCGGTCGGCCGCCGAAGCGCTGATCGATGGCGGCGGGCAAGGGCCGGTAGTGCGTATTCTCCCGGCTGGCGATCGCGTCCAGGTGGATTTCCGAGGCGTCGAACAAGGCCCAGTACAGGCGGCCGCAGAGCTCGCGTGCCGCGCTGCCCGGCCAACTCTCGGGCAGCATCGGCATCGGCAGCTGGGGATCGTGCAGCACGATGCGGCGCCAGCAGTGCAACAGCAGTACCCGCAAGGCAAAAGCCTGCGCGGGGCTGGCATGCGCAGCCCAGGCCGTCAGTGGCGAGAAACTGCGGCTGAACAGGCGGTACTGTTCGGCCACGGCATCCAGGTTCCAGCATTGCGGCACCAGGCTGGCAATGGGCAGCCCTCCCGCGTCGGCCAGGTCGCGCGCGGCCAGCACCAGGGCCTTGTCGGGGATGCCGAGTTTTTCCAGGATGTCGTGCGCGGCACGCGCCTCGGTGGCAGGGTGGGCGAACAGACCCGGCGCCACCAGGGCGAACCCTTCCCACTCCAGCTCCCGGCGTAGCTCGGCGCGCTCGGCCAGGCCGTTGGCTCCGTTGCGCGGCAGCGCCACCAATGTCCATTCGCCATTCCACGACTGCGGCGGACCTTCGTAGATGCGTTGCGAGGCCGAAGCGGTCAGCCGACGCCCGGTGTCGGTCATCAGATAGAGGCTGCGCCGGCCATGTCGCTCGGACTGCAGCCAGCCTTGGGCCACCAGGCGGAATACGCTGGTGCGCAACAGCCTTTCGTTGACGCCGACTGGCGCCAGCAACTCGATCAGATCTCCCAGCCAGATGGTGCCGCCATGCGGCCCCAGCGCATCGCCCAGCAAGCTGACGCACAGCGATTTGGCGCGTGGCGGGTCTTGCTTCAGGAGGCGGGCGAGAAAACGGTCGAGCGACTGCGAAGGGGAACTAGCCATAAAAAAGGGGCGCAGCGGCCCGGGGGAAGGGGTTGTGTTTGGTCTGGACAACATGATACATAACTCTGACGTGATACAGAATCTGGTTTGACAATGGAATTTTTGTATTAAATAATCCGACCATAGAGAAACTGCATTGGCGCGCCCCGGGCCTGCCATCTGCCGAAGGAGACAACTATGTATGCACAACTGGTGGATACCGGCGTCAAGAAGCTGCGCAGCCAGGACGAACTGTCCGGCCCTGAGCAAGCCTTCCAACGCCGCATCGATGAGGGTGTCCGCATCGAGGCCAAGGACTGGATGCCGCAGGCCTATCGCAAGACGCTGGTGCGCCAGATCTCGCAACACGCCCATTCCGAGATCGTGGGCATGCTGCCCGAAGGCAACTGGATCACCCGCGCCCCGTCGCTCAAGCGCAAGGCCATCTTGCTGGCCAAGGTCCAGGACGAGGCCGGCCACGGCCTGTATCTGTACAGCGCTGCCGAGACGCTGGGCGTGTCGCGTGACGAGTTGATCGACGACCTGCATTCGGGCAAGGCCAAGTACTCCAGCATCTTCAATTACCCCACCCTGAGCTGGGCCGACATCGGCATGATCGGCTGGTTGGTCGATGGATCCGCCATCATCAACCAGATCCCGCTGTGCCGATGCTCCTATGGGCCCTATGCGCGCGCCATGGTGCGCGTCTGTAAGGAAGAGTCATTCCACCAGCGCCAGGGCTATGACCTGCTCATCCAGATGTGCCTGCATGGCACGCCCGAGCAGAAAGCCATGTGCCAGGAAGCCCTGAACCGCTGGTGGTGGCCCGCTTTGATGATGTTCGGTCCCTCGGATGCCGACTCGCCCAACAGCGCGCAATCCATGCAGTGGAAGATCAAACTCTTCTCCAATGACGAGCTGCGCCAGAAAATGGTGGACCAAACGGTTCCCCAGGCCGAATACCTCGGCCTGACGGTGCCCGATCCCGACCTGAAGTGGAACGCCGAGCGTGGCCACTACGATTTCGGCGAGATCGACTGGGATGAGTTCTATGCGGTGATCAAGGGCAATGGCCCGTGCAACCGCGAGCGCCTGGCTGCGCGCGTGAAAGC
>JAEWJD010000012.1 GCA_023386765.1 Pseudomonadota bacterium
TCGACAACGCTGCCATGCAGCTGGTGCGCAATCCGCGCCAGTTCGATGTGATCGTCACCGGCAATCTGTTCGGCGATATCCTGTCCGACGAGGCGGCCATGCTGACCCGCTCCATCGGCATGTTGCCTTCGGCCTCGCTCAATGCCGATGGCCAGGGTCTGTACGAGCCCAGCCATGGCTCGGCGCCTGACATCGCCGGCCAGAACCTGGCCAATCCGCTGGCCACCATCCTGTCGGCAGCCATGCTGCTGCGCTATTCGCTCGATCAGGCGGCTCAGGCGGATCGGATCGAGGCCGCAGTGCGCAAGGTGCTGGCCGATGGCCTGCGTACGCCCGACCTGTACGAGGAAGGCACCACCAAGGTGAGCACCTCGCAGATGGGCGATGCCGTGCTCAAGGCGCTGGCCTGAGTGCGTCCCGCCAGCCGGATGCCCGGCATCGCGGCTGGCGGACCCATATTGTTTGAATGCGTTGCAGCATCGCGGCGCGCATTCTGATAAATTCTTGCCCTTACCCCGTTTTTTTACTCCAGACCCCTAAGAGCCCTGAAATGACGCAAGCCGTAGGCCTCGTCGGTTGGCGCGGAATGGTCGGTTCTGTCCTCATGCAGCGTATGCGTGAAGAGAACGACTTCGCACTGATCGATCCCGTGTTCTTCTCCACCAGCAATGCCGGTGGTGCCGCGCCCACTTGGGCCGATGGCGCCGGCCCGCTGCAAGATGCAAACGATATCGAGGCCCTCAAAAAACTGCCGATTATCGTGACCGCGCAGGGCGGCGACTACACCAGCGCGGTGTATCCCAAGCTGCGCGCGGCGGGCTGGAACGGCATCTGGATCGACGCGGCAAGCACCCTGCGCATGGCCGACGACGCCATCATCGTGCTGGATCCGGTCAATCGTCCGGTGATCGACGCTGCCCTGAAGCGCGGCGTGCGTAACTTCGTGGGCGGCAATTGCACCGTCAGCTGCATGCTGATGGGCCTGGCAGGCCTGTTCAACAACGACCTGGTCGACTGGATGACCTCCATGACCTACCAGGCGGCGTCTGGCGGCGGTGCGCAGCATATGCGCGAGCTGCTGACCCAGTTCGGCCTGCTGAACGAGGCTGTCCGCCCGCTGTTGGACAACCCCGCTGCCGCCATCCTGGATATCGACCGTGGCATCCTGGCCAAGCAGAAAGATCCCGGCCTGCCGCATGAGCATTTCGGCGTCCCGCTGGGCGGCAACCTGATTCCCTGGATCGACAAGGACCTGGGTAACGGGATGTCGCGCGAAGAGTGGAAGGCCGAGGCCGAAACCAACAAGATCCTGGGCCGCGGCGAAGCCTTCGGCACCGCGCCCACGCCGATCGACGGCCTGTGCGTGCGTATCGGCGCCATGCGCTGCCACAGCCAGGCGCTGACCATCAAGCTCAAGCGCGATGTGCCGCTGGACGAAATCGAGGACATGATCGCCGCCGGCACGCAGTGGGCCAAGGTCGTGCCCAACACGCGTGAAGCCACGGTCGAGCAACTGACGCCGGTGGCTGTCACGGGCACGCTCGATATCCCCGTCGGCCGCCTGCGCAAGCTGTCCATGGGCTCGCAGTACCTGGGCGCCTTCACGGTGGGCGACCAGCTGCTGTGGGGCGCGGCCGAGCCGTTGCGCCGCATGCTGCGCATTGCGCTGTCCGAGGCTTGAGGCGAGTTCCGCTCCTGCAATCGAAAGGCACCGGAAGGTGCCTTTCTTTTTTCGGCGCAGTCCGGCCGCTGGCATCAAGCCGGGCGAGGCCGGTGGGGGAATGGGTTTGGTTTATCAATCGGGCCCGATCCATTACACTTTTCACCAGCCTTGCCTTGGTTCAGAACACGGAGTCCTCCCTTATGCGTTCGTCTTCGCGCCACTCGCGGCCCCGTTGCTTTGCATTGAATGCCCGTCGCCAGATGTTGGCGCTGGCCCTGGTGGCAGGTCTCGCCCCGGGTGCCTGGACGGATGCGCAGGCCGCGCGTCTGGGCCATGCCCGCGTGGTGTCGGCTCCGGGCGAACCCTTGAGGATCGCCTTGCCCGTGCTGGATATCACGCCGGATGAGGCGCAGGGACTGCAGTGGGCACTGGCTGAACCCGACGCCTGGCAGAGTGCTGGCCTGACGCCGCCGGCCCCTCTGGCCACGCTGCGCCTGCAGGAGCAGCCGCAGACGGACCCGGGACGCCGGCAGTTGATCCTGAGCGCGCCTGAACCCTTGCAGCAACCGTCTGCCGATGTCCTGCTGTCCTTGCGCACGCCGGCCGGCCAGCGTCTGCTGCAGGTGACGGTGATGGTGCCGCGCAGCGAATTGAACGTGCGTCCGGCGCAGTTGGGGCGCGCGGCGGCAGCGCCGGGGGATGCCCCTGCCGGCGCCAGCATCCGGGTGCGGCAGGGCGATACGCTGTATGGCATCGCGCAACGCAATCAGGTGGCCGGCGCGAATATCCACCAGATGCTGGTCGCCTTGTGGCGTGCCAACCCGAATGCCTTCAGCGGCGACAACATGAGCCGCCTGAAAGCGGGTGCGCGCCTGACCCTGCCGGATGCGCAGGCGGTGCGCGCCATCGACCCGGCCGAGGCGCGTCGCATCTATATCGAACATGTCGAGGCCTATGCGCGCTATCGCGCCGGCCTGGGGCAGGCGGCTGGCGGTACGCGCGTGGCTGGCGGGTCGGCTGCCGCCGGGAAGGTCTCGGGCGCGGATACGCCGGCTGGCGCCAGCCTGGAGTCGGCCCAGGACAAACTCCGCCTGTCTGGCGCAGCGGGTCATGATGCCCGCGGCGATGATCAGGCCTCACAGGCGCGCGCGCTGGCTGATGCCAGCGGCCGCGTGGGTGAGTTGGAGTCCAACGTGCAGGCCCTGAAAGAAGCCGGACAGGGCGCCGGCGTACCGGCTGGCAGCGATGGCGAGCGCGCCGCAGCAGGTCAGGCGGCTGGTGCCGCCGCGGCGGCCATGGCAGGGGCCGCAGCGGGGGCGAGCGCCAGCGCTCCGCAAGAGGCGGTGGCGGCATCTCCGAATGCCGCTGCGCCAGCAGGCGCCACTGGCAATGCTGTCACGGCCCCGGGCAATGCTGGGGCAGGTACGGCGTCGTCCAGCGGTGCTGCGGTGGCCGCCGGTAGTCCCGCAGGCGCGGCGACAGGTAGCGCATCAGGAGTATCGCCCCGCGCAGCAAACGGCTCGGGCGGGGCGGCAAGCGCCGCCGATGCCCAGCAGGCCAAGCCGGCGCCATCCCGGGATGCCGAGAGCAGCCTGCCGGCCTGGCTGGCCAATAACCTGTTGATCATCGTCACGGGCATCCTGGCCTTGCTGGTGCTGATCATTGCCTTTGCGCTGCGCCGTGCCGGGCAGCGTCGCGGCGACGACACCGAAAACAGCGACGACACGGATGACACCGAGGATACCGACGACGGCGATGATCCGCCGCGCGCGGGTCCCGCCCTGGATGAGACCGCCCTGGCCAGGCGTCTGGAGTCCATCAACCTGGATCTGGATGCGCCGTCTTCGGACGCGGCGCGTCGCCCGTAACCCCGTTTTTTCATGACGCGAATTGCATTGGGGCTGTCCTATGACGGCTCAGCCTGGCAGGGTTGGCAGACTCAGCCGCACGGACAGACCGTGCAAGACACCCTGGAGGCCGCCTTGGGGCAGTTCGCCGGTACGGGGCTGCCGCTGGCCACGACCTGTGCAGGGCGTACCGATACCGGTGTGCATGCCGCGATGCAGGTGGTGCACCTGGACACGGACCTGCTGCGTCGTGACGAATCCTGGGTGCGGGGGGTCAATGCTTTCCTGCCGCCCAGTATCAGCGTGCTTTGGGCGCAGCACGTCAGTGAGGCGTTCCATGCCCGTTTCGCGGCCCAGTCGCGCAGCTACGTCTACCTGCTGTGGCGTGGCCGCGTCCGGCCTGCGCTCTGGGCCGGCCGCGCGGGCTGGTGTTTCCAGCCGCTGGACGTGGCGGCGATGCAGCAGGCCGCACAGGCGTTGTTGGGTGAGCATGATTTCTCCAGCTTTCGCTCGTCGCAATGCCAGGCCAAGCACCCGGTGCGCACGTTGCAGCGGCTGGATATCGCCGAGAGAGGTCCGTTTCTGGTGTTTTCGTTGACGGCCAATGCCTTTCTGCACCATATGGTGCGCAACATCATGGGTGCCTTGCTGCAGATCGGGCAGGGACGCGAGTCGGTGGCCTGGATGGGCGAGGTGCTGCGCGCGCGCGACCGCCGGCTGGCTGCTCCCACCTTTTCGCCTGACGGCCTCTACCTTGCCTCGGTGGCGTATCCGGATGCCTATGGCCTGCCCGACATGGATGACGCAGCTGGACAGTTGGCGCCGTTGCTGGGGGGCTGAGCCGCAAGGGCTGCCAGGCGCACCATTCCTTTTACCCGTCCCAGGCCCTGCCGGGCGCGCAAGACAGGGGAAGGGCCATCTGTTCCCAGGCTCCTGGCCAGGGGCGTTAGAATTCTCGCTGGCGTGCCGGCGTGGCTGGCATGACGCCCGGCGACTTCAATTCCGACGGTGGCACGGCCGGGCAGCATCCCGCCGCCGCGTTGATATGACATGCTGCAAGGAGTGGAAATGGCAGTCCGAACCCGCGTGAAAATATGCGGCCTGACGCGCGAGGCCGATATCGACCAGGCGGTGCAGGCCGGCGCCGATGCCATCGGCTTTGTGTGTTTTGCGGGTAGCAAGCGCTATGTCGATCCGGCGCGCGCCGCCGAGTTGCGCCGGCGTGTGCCGGCTTTCGTAAGCGTGGTGGCGCTTTTCGTCAATCCGACGCCGCAAGCGGTACGGCAGGTGCAGCAGGAAGTCGGGCCGGATCTCCTGCAGTTTCATGGCGATGAGAGTCCCGCGGAGTGCCGGCGCTACGGGCAGCGTTATCTGCGCGCGTTCCGGGTCGGCGCGCCCGGCCTGGACAGCGCCGCATCCCTGGCGGCGGTCTGTGCTGGCTATGACGACGCAGCCGGCTGGTTGTTCGACAGCTACAGTGCGGGCTTTGGCGGCAGCGGCCAGGGTTTTGATCATCGTTTGCTGGCCGAGGTGCAGCAAGACCCCCGGGCACGGCCTCTGGTGCTGGCCGGCGGCCTGCATGCGGACAATCTGGACGGGGTGCTCGCGCAGGTACGGCCCTGGGCGGTCGATGTCAGCAGCGGCGTGGAAAGCGCGCCGGGCCTGAAAGACGCGGCCAAACTCGCGGCTTTCTTCGATGGCATAAAAAAATTCGACCACGACTTGCGCACCTGAAAAAACCTCTATATAATTCTTTTTCTTCGCTGCACGAACACAGCGACACAAACAAAGCCCTCAGGCAGCGTTTGAAAGTTGCAAGGTTCGTCAGGCGCTGAAGGCGGTTAGCTCAGATGGTTAGAGCGCTACGTTGACATCGTAGAGGTCGTTGGTTCGATTCCAATACCGCCTACCAGATTATTGCAAAGCAGTGTCAGGCACTGCTTCAAAAGCCGCGTAAGTCTTTGACTTCGCGGCTTTTTGCTTTCCGGCGCCGCCAAATAGCGCCAGAAGCTTTTGGTCCTCGCTCCGAATGAGTCTGGGTCAGAAGTAGAAATTTCCGATTCAGTGAGGTTGGCATTTTGGCCGTCGGCCAAGTGCTGGCACGCATAGTCGGCAGGTGCCTGCCACTTCAGCGCAGAGTGGGGACGAGCCTCGTTATAGTACGTCCGCCAGGCGTCGATTTTCTTCTTGGCGTTGGCAAATGACAAGAACCAGCGGCTGTTCAGGATCCATGACGAAGTCCATGCTCCAGCGCTTGTTTGCCAGAACATCCATGCAACATGGCCTTGTCCAGTGACAGGCACGCGACCAGGCGCTGGAGTCGATTGCATTCCTCTTGTCGCTGGCGAAGTCTTCGCAGCCTTCAGGGTCCAAGCTCCCGGATTGCTTCTTCCCGTTGTAGAAGGCGGCTTCGCTCACGCTTATCTTGCGGCAGACCTCAGGCACGGCAGTTCCCAGGATGCTGGAGATCCTCAAGAAGTTATCGGTGTTACAGTTCGCCGGATTTGATTGATGGAGAAAAAGTAATGAAGGTGGCAACGGCAGTGCTGTCAACAGCAATGGCCATTTTTATGGCGGTAGGAAGTGCGCACGCTCGCGGTTTAAAAACGTGTGAAGCTGAGATCAAAGGCATCAACCAATTTCTGGCTAGCAACGGCATGGAGCCGATCAAAAACATTGCGGAGCTGGCGAGCACTCTGCGGCAGATTGAACGGACGGGGAGACTGCCGCCGATGTACATAACCGCTAGCGAAGCAAGCCGCCTTGGCTGGTCGGGGAAAGACTCTGAGACGTTGTGGGGACTTAAGCCCACGAATAAGAAGTGGATTGGTGGCGATGCTTATCGCAGCAAATCGCTCCCCGCGAATGTGCAGTGGCTTAGCGCGGATGTAGATGTGGTGCGAGGTTATCGCAGTAACAAGCGACTGATCTATAGCTTGCGCAGCCGGCAGAGGTTTATTAGCCCAGACCGGTACCAGCACTTTGTTGAGCTGGAGCCCTGTAAGTAAAGGCACTAGTAAATTGGATCAGGTCTCGCGCCCCGCGCGCGAGGGGGGCGCCGGGATGGTCAGGAAATGCGCGTGCAAGGGCAGTTTCCCGGGTCCAGCTTTGCCAGGATGCCAAGCAAGCGGTTGCAGTGAACCGCAGCGGGAATCGTGGCGGTCGCTTGGTTTAAGTTAAGGCGGGCGCTTCAGCGCCATTTCTGAGTTGACTGTAGTGGTTTGCTTCAGCGGCAGCCGGCGGGATATAGCCGAGCGGTTCCCTCAGCCGATGATGGTTGTCCCAAGTCATCCATTCCGAACGAAAAGATGGCCGAGTATCGGGATCCCCTGATAGGGCAAGGCAATGCTGCAACCTCTCTTCAAGCTCGCGGGATACGCGTGCAGACCTAGTCTGCCTCCTATAATCCGCATTTTGTCAGATAGCATTGCGATAAATACGCGGGATCCCGGGGGGGATGATGAGTTCGGAAAGTCTGTATGCCCACCTTGCGTCAAAGGTGAATCTGCGAAGGCTGGTGACGTCGCTCGCCTTGCTGAGCGCCCTGATCGCGGTGTTGAACACTTTCGTGGCCTCTTATCAGGTGCAGCGCTATCAGTTGATGCACGCGACCCTCGAGGCCAATCGGACTTATGCGGCCAAGCTGGCCCAGAGTACCGACAGCTTTCTGAAGTCGGCCTTGCGTGAACTGCAGGTGAGCGCAGGCGTGATCGCCGGGTTGATCGGCGATGACGCGGCGTTGCAGAAGGAGGCCCACCGGGTACGGTTGCAGAACGAAAGTTTCAATTCGGTGGTGGTGGTCGATGACAGCGGGCTGGTTTTGGCGACGTCTCCCGATGTGCTGAATATCCAGGGCAAGCAGTTGGTCTCTGCCGCCAATGAGCAGGCCCTGCGCAAGCGCGAGCCGATGATCAGTGATCCTTTCGTGTCGCTGGCAGGCAATTACCTGATCAATATCTCGCAGCCCATCAGGTCAGAAGAAGGCCATTATCTGGGTTATGTGAGCGGCACTATCTATCTCAAGGAAGAGAATGTTCTGGGCTCCCTGCTGGGCGAGCACTATTATCAAGACGGCTCTTCGCTGTATGTCGTGGATCGCAGCGGGCGCATTCTCTATCATCCGGACCGCCGGCGCATCGGTGAACGGGTCGCTGGCAATGTGGCCATTCAGTCGGTCATACGCGGCGAGTCGGGCGCGCAGCAGATCCTGAACAGCCGGGGCATTGAAATGCTGGCAGGGTATGCCCATGTGCCGGCCAATGGCTGGGGCATCATCAGCCAGCGGCCGCTGGCTTCGACGCTCGCTCCCCTGAGCGGTCTGATGCGTGATGTGCTGCTGTACACCACTCCGCTGGCGTTGATCTCCCTGATCGTGATCTGGCTGTGTGCGCGTGAGATTTCCCGCCCGCTCTGGCTGCTGGCGCGCTATGTGCGCGGCAGTGACACCGGCGGCGCCCTGGGGCGGGTGGCCAGTGTGCGTCCGTGGTATTTCGAGGTGGCCAGCCTGAAGCAGGCGGTGCTCTCCAGCCTGTTCGCCTCGCAGGCCAAGATAGAACGCCTGTCCAAGGATAGCTCGACCGATCCGCTGACCGGCGTGCTCAACCGGCGCGGACTGGATGAGCGTTACGGTCTGCTGCAGGCGGCCCAGCTGCCCGGCGCATTGCTGGCGCTGGACCTGGACCGCTTCAAGCGCATCAACGACACCTTCGGGCATGACACCGGCGACCTGGTGCTCAAAGCCTTCGCCGACATCCTGCAGCTGGCTTCGCGCGAGGCCGACGTGGTGGCGCGCGTCGGGGGAGAGGAGTTCGTGGTCGTGTTGCCGGGGGCGGATCTGAGCGTCGCGCTGGCAGCGGCCGAGCGTATCCGCGAGCGGGTGGCAGCCCATGAGATGCCGGCCTCGGTGGGGCAGGTGACGGTCTCCATCGGCGTGACCGCCTGGCCGGCAGGCGTCCATGCCTTGCGCGAGCTGCAAATCCAGGCGGACAAGGCCCTCTACGAGGCCAAGGATTCGGGCCGCAACTGCGTCAAGGCGTTCACGCCCGCCTAGGGCAAGGCGGCATCGAGCGTCCGGCGCAGTTGCCGGGCTGCCTGGTCGGTCAGGTGGTGTCGGTCCCGGTAGAGGGTCTGGCCATCACGGGCCACCAGGCAGCCTTGCGCATCGCACATCAGGGTTGCCGGATCCAGCAATTGGAAACCATAGCGGGCCTGCAGTCTGTGCAGCACATTCTCCACCTGTTGCTGGCGCGTCCGGTGCTGCGTCAGTGCCGGACCGGTGGCTGCGGCACCGTCGTGGCCGATGCTCTGTAGCGTCTGTATCAGGGGTGTCTTGTCCGAGTCCAGTTCCGGGACGTCGAGCAGGATGCTGATCTGGCGGCCGGGCCGGGCCAGGCGCTCCAGGGTGCGCGCCAGGCCAGCCTCCAGGATGGACTGGCCAGCCGGCCGGGCCGCGCCGCCCATTTCCTTGAAACTGTCATCGGCATCGACCCAATAGCCCGCCAGAATGATGTGGTCGATGTCGGATTGCGCCAGATAGTCGATCGCAGCTTGCGTGATGGCACGGCATTCCGGGCGGGTAGGAGGGACGGCATCCAGCAAGGGGGTGCAGCTTGAGTAGGTGAAGGCGATGCCCGGCAGCCTACGCTCGTGCGCCAGCTGATCGGCGCCGGCGGTCCACATGCGGGCGTGCGAGTCTCCCAGCAGGGCAAAGGCCGCTGGTCCCTGGGCAGCGGGCCCCAGGGTGCATCCTCCCTGGCCGGCGCGCAGTTGGGCCAGATCGGTTTGCCCTTCGCATGCAATCCCCGGCGCCTGGGTCATGTCGCGATCCAGTTGCTGCAGGGCCGGCGGCAGGACCTGCGCCAAGGGCCATCCGGAGGTTGCGATGCGCTGGGTGAGCGCCCCGGCGCCATAGCACAGCAGCAGGGCCAGTACGGCCACGCCCAGCACGCGGTTGTCCGGCACGCCCGGCCGTCCGTGGCGCAGGGGCTGTTCGATAAAGCGCCAGGACAACCAGGACACCAGAAGAATGAGGGCCAGCAGGACAGCCAAGGGCAGGGTCGGCATGCCATATGCCTGCCAGCCGGCCGAGCGCAACATGACCAGCAGAGGCCAGTGCCACAGGTACATCGAATAGGAGAGCAGGCCGATGAATACCAGGGGCCGCCAGGCCAGCAAGCGACTGACGGCACTGGGCTGCGCGCCGCTGCCGGCGTAGATGATCAACATTGCCCCCACGCTCGGCAGCGCGGCGTGCAGACCGGGAAAGGGCGTGCGGGCGGTGTAGAGGAAGGTTGCCCACAGGATCATTGCCAGGCCGGCTGCGCCAGCCAGCTCGGCCACCCAGGGACGCCGGGGGTATCCTCCACCGGCTGCCACGCGACAGGCCAGCAGGCCGCCCAGCAAGAGCTCCCAGGCGCGTGGTGGCAGCGTATAGAAAGCCGCAGCCGGATCGCGCGCCATCAGCCACAGGCTGCAGGCTGCGCTGGCGGCGGCAAGCAACAGCAAGAGCACCAGCGGGTTGCGTGCGGGCGCCTTCCAGTACCACAGGGCCAACAGGGCCGGGATGATGAGGTAGAACTGTTCCTCGACGGCCAGCGACCAGGTGTGCAGCAGCGGCTGGGTGGCCAGGACATTCTGTTGCCAGTAGTCGTTCTGCGTGTGCCAGAACAGGTGGTTGGAAAAGAAGTAGGCGATTTTTTCCGTCGCCCGGCCGGCTTCCCGCAATTCGCCAGGCAGCAGCAGGAAGAAGCCGGCCACCAGGGTGACCAGCACCATCGCCAATAACGCGGGGAAGATACGCCGCACGCGGCGGGTATAGAAATGGCGCAGCGAAAACCGGTCGTGGGCGAAATCCGCCAGCAACAGGCGCGTGATCAGGTAGCCCGAGATCACCAGGAAGACATCCACGCCGACGAAGCCGCCGCTGAAGGCCTGCACATCGGCATGAAACAGCACTACGGGTACAACGGCGAGGGCACGCAGGCCGTCAACATCCGGGCGGTACTTCATGGCATCGCTGTAAAGGAACGGGAGCGCGCAAGTATAGCGGGGCAGGCGCGGATTCAGTGCGCTGGCCGCCAGGGGGGATGGGGCTGGAAGGCCGCCTTGAGCAAGGCGATGAAGTGGCGCGTGCGCGCCGAGGCTACCTTCGACTGGGGCACCAGCGCCATGATGTCGGCATTGGCGGGCTGGTGCTGCGGCAACAGTTCGACCAGACGGCCGTCGGCAAGGCTGTCGTGCACATCCCATTCCGAACGGATCATCACGCCCTTGCCCGCCAGGCACCACTGGTGGATGACTTCGCCATCATTGCTTTCCATGGCAGCCCGCACACGCACCGTCTGCGGCGCGCTGCGCACGCCGCCGTTGTGAAAACGCCAGAGCGTGACATCTTCGTCGTTCTCGCGCAGCACCAGGCAATCGTGCGCAGCGAGATCGGCCGGCTTTGCCGGCTGCCCTGCGCGTTTGAGATAGGCGGGCGCGGCGCACAGAATGCGACGATTCGGGGCGATGCGATGCGAGATCCAGCGCGAATCCGGGATCTCGCCGATGCTGATGAGCAGATCGAAGGCATCGCGGCCGTGTACCGGCAGTTGCGGCAGCATCAGGTTGTCGGAAAGATAAAGCTGGGCCTGCACATTGGGATGCTGCTCGCGGAACTGTGCCATCAGGGGAGCCAGATGGCGCCGCCCGAAACCCAGCGGGCCGTGCACCTTGAGCTTGCCGGCCACGACCTGGCTGCGGGCCCGCAGCGCCTCTTCAATGGCCTGCATCTGGCCCAGCACGCCGGTGGCGTGTTGCGCCAGCAGATGGCCTTCATGGGTCAGCTGCAGGCGGCGCGTGGTGCGCAGCGCCAGCC